>CAYGTD010000432.1:0-2592 GCA_964352725.1 uncultured Roseivirgaceae bacterium | reverse complement strand
GTATACGGGTGACTGTATCGAGGGTTCGAATCCCTTCCTCTCTGCATGAGATTGAATTTATTGTTGCGGAAAAGTAAATGTCGGTGTGAAATTTGCTTTAACGTATCTTTGAACTAGAATTTTATTTGAAACTTAATACTATAAACTAAACCGAAGACTTAACTTATTAGACTGAATTATGAAAAAGTTATTGACTCTCTTAATGTTGGCAGGTGTATTCACTTTCGGCGCTTCAGCGCAGGAATTTGCTGACGCAGATACTATTCCGGCTGATACATCAGCAGTGGAAGAAGCATACGAAGAACCAGTAGAAGAAGCTGTTGTTTATGAAGAACCAGCTGAGGAAGCTTCTCAAGGATTTCACCAAGTAGTAAAAGAACAATTTATTGATGGTGGACCAACATTTATGGGAATTGTACTTGCTTGTCTTATTCTTGGACTTGCTATTGCAATTGAAAGAATTATTCACCTGAACATGGCATCTACTAATACTAAGAAACTTTTGGCGGACGTAGAGGATGCTCTTGGAGCTGGTGGTGCTGATGCAGCCAAAGAAGTTTGTAGAAACACTAGAGGCCCAGTTGCTTCCATCTTTATGCAAGGTTTGATGAGAATGTCAGAAGGAATTGAAATGGTGGAGAAATCAATCATTGCTTACGGATCTGTGGAAATGGGCAAATTGGAGAGAGGAATGATTTGGATATCTTTATTCATCTCTCTTGCACCAATGCTTGGTTTCATGGGAACAGTAATTGGTATGATTGATGCATTTGATGCCATCGCAGAGGCAGGAGATGTTTCTCCAGCACTAGTTGCAGATGGTATTAAAGTAGCACTTTTGACTACAGTAGGTGGTTTGATCGTGGCTGTTATTCTTCAATTATTTTACAACTACTTAGTATCTAAAGTTGATTCGATTGTGAATAGCATGGAAGATGCATCTATCACTTTGGTAGATCTTCTTGTAAAGCACAACCTTACTAAGTAATCCATAAACAAAATAGATTATGATTGATGTAGGATTATTTTTATCATATATACTCGTTGGAGTTTGCGTATTGGCTGCTATCGGTATGCCACTAGTGAAAGCCTTCGGAGATCCCCAAGCCCTCAAGAAAATAGGGATGGGTATCGGTGGATTGGGTCTAGTATTCTTAGTATCATACTTAATTGCTGATGGTACAGTATACGGAGATGCATCAGAAACTACTGCTAAATTGGTAGGAGCGGGATTGTTCACAATGTACATTTTAGCTATTGGAGCAATTTTAGGAATTGTAATAACTGAAATCAAAAAAGCAACTGAATAATGGCAAGGAATAAAGATAGAGGCACTCCAGAAGTGAGTTCAGGCTCTATGGCAGATATTGCCTTTCTTTTGCTCATTTTCTTTCTAGTAACTACTACGATTGCAAATGACAAAGGAATTGCGCAAACGCTTCCTCCTCCGCCTGAACCAGATCAGCCGATAGTTGAATTTCAACAACGTAATATCTTCAAAATACTAGCTAACTCTAAAGATCAGTTGCTAGTTGAAGATGAGCCTTATGACAAACCAATGTCGGAGTTGCAACAAGAAGTAAAGGATTTCATTATAAATTTTGGAAACCCAACTTCAGCAGGACTTGATATTTACAATAGCTTACCTTCTTCAATGAAAGCAAAAGCAAAAGGAAATGTTGATTCTTCAGACGATCCAACAAAAGCCGTTGTTTCATTTAAGGCAAATAGAGGTACTAGCTACGAACTATACATTGAAGTATTAGATGCATTACACGGTGCTTATAATGAAGTATATGGAGAACGAGTTGGCTTGACAGCTGCTGAATTTCTTGAACTAGATCAAACTATTGATGTAGAGAAAAGAGTTTATCAAGCTGGTAGACAAGGAATTCCAAAAGCAATTTCGATTGCAGAACCTGATAAATAAGATTAAGAATGGGAAAATTTAAGAAGAAATCTAAATCAGGACAAGAGATTCCAACGGCAGCATTGCCAGATATTATTTTCATGCTTCTATTCTTTTTCATGGTAACTACTGTGATGAGAGAGCAAGAAATAATGGTAAAGCAAACACTTCCAAAAGCTGAGCAATTAACTAAGATTCAAAAGAAATCTTTAGTTAGTCATCTCTACATTGGTGAACCTAGAAATATTGGTGTCTATGGTGCTGAGCCAAGACTTCAAACAAACGATGTTTTTATGGAGCCTGAAGAGTTAGTTCAATTTGTGAATCAAGAAAAGGATAAGCTTTCTGAAGCGGAGCGAGATAGAATCACTATGGCACTAAATATAGATGAAGAAGTGAAGATGGGTATTGTGTCAGATGTTGAGCAAAATTTAAGGAAGTCAAATGCTAGAAAAATTCTTTATAAGTCTCTGAGGGGCGCAAAGGATAATTAATAGCATAGTCTAATAAAGTCTAAACTCCTTTCATTAATGGAAGGAGTTTTTTTTGTGTCATTGCTTTTGTTGAGATGGATGTTAGCTCATAAAAAAAAGTCACATTGAATTACAATATGACTTTTTTTTAATAATAGAAAATGTTGTCTAAACTCTTTCAATAACTATAGCTGAGGCTCCACCACCTCC
>CAYGTD010000431.1:0-2595 GCA_964352725.1 uncultured Roseivirgaceae bacterium | reverse complement strand
CAAGCAGCGCCAGAAACTTTGTTCCACTGTTGAATATTCGTATTTACAGGATTGGCACATCCGTTTACATCTAATACTTTTCCACTATGCTTAGACTTAATGCCGTAGTATCCTCCGCCAGCTTCCTCTAAATAGAATTTTTGGTTATCCCATCCTGAGAACGTCCATTGACCAAGGTTCGCTCCATTATCTACTGAGGGGCCAAACACATCTAGCATCAAGCCGCTCCACGTACTTTTTATATAGTAAGAGCCGTCTCCATCTCCAGTAGATATAAATTGAAAGTGATGGCTTCCATGATCAGGATTGTTCCACTGAATAACGTTTCCTCCCTTTACTTTAGAATCTCCTGCTATAGCGAAATAATGTCCGCTGTGTTTGGCTTGTATGGCAAAGGTGTGACCATCATAATAGTCAGAATTTTCTGTAATGCTTACTTTTTCCCAGCCTCCGATACCCATTCCACTAGGGTTGTCATCAATAATTGCTCTCACAGATACAGGGCGATCTACGTGTACTTGCTTGCCTTTTGGAATATAGGCCACTTGATACGGTAATGGCACCATTTGCTTGGACCAATTTCTAGCATCTACCCAGAGAGAATTCCCTGTCGCATTGATGAAAACATTTTCTGCACCACCAGTATTGTACAATGGATTTTCATCGGGAATATTCTTTGAAGCACTACTTTCTGGCAATAAAGATCCAATTTTATTCAGTTTATCATTCCAGCCACTGACTGTTTCCATATTGCCAAATCCATTGAGCATTTTCAATAGAGCTGCATACCTCTTTTTAGCCTTCTCCTTTTCTGCTTTTGACTTTACAGCACCCAGCATAGAGTCAAAGGCCTGATCGCCCAACGCTTCACAATTTGATTTAGAGAAAATCAATTTCATCATTTGCTCCTCGGTCATTCCTGTTGGAGGACTGAAATTGGAAGAAAAACTGCCCAGTAGATTGAAGTAATATTGAAATTCATTTGAAAAATCATCGAAAGTTCCGAGTGCCACCCCTGATATTTCTTTTATGGGAGTCTCCAGATGAGATACGCGCGAGTCCTTAGCCATTGCTTGCATTTTGTCCATGAAGGCCATGTTTCCCTGAATGGTTTCGGGTACTCTACAGATAAATTGAAGTGTTGCATTTTTAATACATTCATCACAGATTGCTTGTGATGGACTATTAGGAGAGGTAGCAATCTTGTTTGCTTCGGTTTTTACAGCACTTTCAAGCGTTTTGTATACAGGAGCAGAGTTTCCCTTACAATCATTAATGATCTTCATCGACCCATTGGCGAAATCTACAGCAAAGCTTTCAATATCATTGATGAATTGCTGCGTAGACGCCTGCACTTGAGTGTTAACGATGTTATACGAATTCTCTACTTCCTTAGAGGCCTGGTTTACATCCTTTACTGCCTGATCAAACCAATTAGAGATTTCTCCCCATTGTGCCATCGCAGATGATTGAACAAAAAGACCTAGTACAGCTATTACTATTGCTTTTTTCATTTTTATTAGAATTTAATGAATATTTTAATTGAAATCGTGTCTGTAGAGATCTCCATTGGCTGCAACACCGTAAATGATGTTATCTTTTCCGCCAAAAACATAGTTGTACTTATTCCATCCGGTATCTATGAGTAGGCCTCTCGCATCATTGGACCAATGCTGCTCTCCATGCCGTGTGTTGAGATACCAGTAAAGATTACCATCAGGTCTTATTAGAAAAACCACTCCGTCTTGACCAGCCAATAGGTGCTTCACCGTTTCGGTATCCCAACCTGTCCCAACTGCATTCTTTCCCGATAAAGGATGCCAGCTACTTTGCCCTGCAGGACTATTTTTATACCAGAGAAGGTTGTTATTAGATGATTGAATAGGATAAATCATTCCATCGCTTCCAGCCTTCACATGCCTAAAAATTTGCCATCCAGCACCAATCTTGTTTCTTCCTTCCCATTCATCCTGATAGAGTGAATTGTTTTTGTACCACCATAGTACTCCTTCTTTATCTATGCCGTAAATGGTACGATCTGTGCCAGCAAACACTTGATCGTAAATATCCCAACCAGCTCCCAGTTTATCTCCTCCTTCCCATACATTTTCTGTAGCAACCATATGTGAATAACCATGCAAGTCTCCGTTTGGCTTAATCCCATATACATAGCCGTTATTTGATGCAATGATTGTTTCATAAATATCCCATCCTGCACCAATTTTTACTCCTCCAGGATACATTGATGTTGCTGCTGGCACCTGCTTTGCCACTTGCGCTTGATAGCTAACACTCTGAACATATTCCTTAAGTTTATTAAACCTAGCAGCATAAGTATTTGCCTTATCCATCTTCTCAAGAATATGTAGGAATTTATTCGTCAGATTTTGTATTCGATGCGTAGTGTTTTTAGCCTCAATTTTATCAAGCAAAAATCCAAGAGCCTCACTACCATACATTTTACAACTAGATTCGGAATAAAGTACATTTAAATGTTCCGATGAAGGAGTTATTCCAGCCTGGCTTAGTAATTTATCTTTGGTTTGGAGAATGAATAGAAAAGATTCTGCAAAATCACGATATACAATTTTGGCC
>CAYGTD010000430.1:0-2599 GCA_964352725.1 uncultured Roseivirgaceae bacterium | reverse complement strand
GAAATATCACTTTTGGTCAGGTCTATGCCAAAAACGGCATGGTTGCTTCAAGTAGCAAAATAGCCTCAGAAGTAGGAGTCAATATCTTAAAAAAAGGAGGGAATGCGATTGATGCTACTGTGGCTACTGCTTTTGCATTGGCGGTTACTCATCCTACAGCTGGAAATATTGGTGGAGGTGGATTCTTGGTATTTATGGATT
Source organism: uncultured Roseivirgaceae bacterium (assembly GCA_964352725.1). GTDB lineage: Bacteria > Bacteroidota > Bacteroidia > Cytophagales > Cyclobacteriaceae > Ekhidna. Next base: position 2,398 of record CAYGTD010000430.1, on the reverse strand, counting down.
CAGTCGGAATAACTACCACTATTGACTTTAGGGAAAAAGCTCCTCTAAAAGCATCTCCAGATATGTTTTTGGATAATAAAGGAAACGTGACCAAAGGAGAAAATTTATATGGAAGAGGATCAACTAGTAATCATATAGGAGCAAAATCGATAGGAGTCCCCGGTACAGTGGCTGGCCTTTATTTAGCACATCAAAAATATGGTAGCCTGCCATGGGTAGATTTAGTTCAGCCCGCAATCGAGATTGCCAAAAATGGCTTTCCACTTACTTACAATCTTGCTGGTGCAGCCAATTTTTTTGCTTCCAATTCTCCTATTCCATTTTTACAGGATTACTTCAAAAAAGACAATGGTGAACTCACCCAATTTGGTGAGCTATGGAAGCAACCTGAATTGGCCAATACCTTGTCGGAAATCAGAGATCATGGACAGGACGGATTCTACAAGGGAGTTGTAGCAAAGGAGATTGTCCGTTTTATGAAGGAGAATGGGGGCATTATTACCATGGAAGACTTGCAGCGCTATACCGCTGAAGAAAGAAAACCGCTTAAAGGAACGTTCAAAGGCTATGATATCTACTCCATGCCTCCTCCTAGCTCGGGGGGAGTCGCACTTATCGAAATGATGAATCTAATGGAGTTGGCCAACTTGGATTCTATTGAGTTCAATTCGACTGTATATGTCCATTTGGTAGCTGAAGCTATGCGCAGAGCGTTTGCTGATAGAGCAGAACATCTAGGAGATCCTGATTTTAATCTAAATATGCCATTGGAAAAACTGACTTCTAAAGCATTCGCTAAAACTCGTCTTGAAAATATTGATATGGAAAAAGCCTCAGTAAGTGATTCTTCCAAATTTGGGCAACTCTACGACGGAACAAGCACCACTCACTTCTCCGTGATGGATAAAGCTGGTAACGCTGTTTCGATGACCTATACATTAGAACATGGATACGGATCAGGAATGGGCTCTGAAAAACTAGGCTTTATCTTCAATAATGAAATGGGTGACTTTAATCCTCAGCCTGGGGTTACCACTCGTTCAGGACAAATTGGTACAGATCCAAATCTTATTCAACCTGAGAAGAGGATGCTTTCTAGCATGACGCCAACTATCGTGGCGAAAGATGGTAAACCTTATCTTGTTATTGGAAGCCCTGGGGGGAGAACCATCATCAATACCGTATTTCAAACCGTGCTAAATGTACTTGCCTACGACATGCGGGTAGACAAAGCAATTGAAGCTCTGAAAATTCATCACTCATGGTTGCCAGATGTAATCCAATATGAAAGAATGCTTCTATCACCCGATACTCGAAAGGCGCTTGAGGCGATGGGTCATACCTTAGTTCCCGTAAATGCTATGGGTGTGTTGATGGGGATTCAAGTGGATGCGAACAATAACATTCTAATTGGGGCTTCCGATTCTTCAAGTCCAGATGGAGCTGCTGTGGGATATTAAATAGAAAAGGATTCAGTCTTTATACTTCTCCCTCGTCATTACTTTTTGTTTCTCCCGTTCAATGATCACTTTTGCTAGATTGAGCGCTAGCTCTCCAGTCTGAGAAGAATATAACAGTTCATTGACCTGATGATCAGGAATATCAATACGATACATAGCATTGATCAACCGATTAAAATCATGATCCAACAGATAGTTGATCTGCTTCTCCAAGTAACTCATCAACCAGCCAAAAGAGCTTTCTTCCTCTCCTATTTCCAATTCCTCCTCTAGTCCTAAATCCTTCCTGATTAGTTGGTAGCTCTGTTTTACCAATGTAACTTCATCCATGAAAATCCACTTTAGATCCTTTTACAAAGGATTAAAACTTTACTGAAACTGTCATGAAAAAAGCAATTTATCTTCTTTTACTACTATTTACTGTAAGCACAATCGCTCAAGAAAGTGAAAAAAATAAAGTGATGAAAGTGGTCAATCAAGTGTTTGAAGCGATGCGAACCAATGACAGCACGCTGCTTAAAACTTGCTTTGTAGAAACTCCCAACATGTTTACTTCATTTACTAATGCAGACGGGAAATCTGTATTGAAAAAAGGAGACTTTCAGCAATTCATAAATATAATAGGTCAGCCAAAAGAACAAGTATTCAACGAACCCATCTGGAATGAGAAAGTACAAATAGATGATAATCTAGCTTCAGTTTGGGTAGAATATGCCTTCTATGTGGACGATCAATTTTCACATTGTGGAGTAGATGCTTTTCATTTAGTCAAGCTTGATGACCAATGGAAAATATTTCATTTAGTGGATACAAGAAGGAAAACTGGTTGTGAAATTCCAAATGAGTTTAAGCCTTAGTTTTATCTGGCACCCACTCGAAATCCTCCGATTTCACTCCTTTAACTAACAAATCACTAAGTTCTGTAGGAGGCACAGTAG
>CAYGTD010000429.1:0-2600 GCA_964352725.1 uncultured Roseivirgaceae bacterium | reverse complement strand
CACGTGGTACGGTTGGGATAGACGTATGCAGTGGAGTGCTGTGACCCACAGTCACAGTACTCCACTGACACCTGCATCCCTTGAGGGATACAGGTGTATCGATACACGGGTGCAAGCTTACAGCGAGCACCACGTGTATCGATGGGATGTGACAGACCAAGCAACAGCCACACCGGATGGTAGAAGCCCTGATACATCAAGGGCTTCATACCATCAACGGTGGGCTGTGCTGGTCTAGTCACATCCCGTGCTGCAGCAGTGCAGTACCACATGTGGATACTGCACACCTGCAGCACCCTTGGACTATGACATGTATGACTACTCGTACTGTGGGTGTGCATACTCGTATTGGTACTGAGAGATGCCATGCCTGATACCACTTGAGCTGGGACAGCTCAGTAGGTATCATGGCATGGATCCTCAGTACCATACGAGTATGTTCACACACACTGCATACGACTATCCCAACCAGTACCTGCTGAGAGGATGTTGGTTCACCATCATCCTCCACCAGGTACGGTTGGGATAGACGTATGCAGTGGAGTGCTGTGACCCACAGTCACAGTACTCCACTGACACCTGCATCCCTTGAGGGATACAGGTGTATCGATACACGGGTGCAAGCTTACAGCGAGCACCACGTGTATCGATGGGATGTGACAGACCAAGCAACAGCCACACCGGATGGTAGAAGCCCTGATACATCAAGGGCTTCATACCATCAACGGTGGGCTGTGCTGGTCTAGTCACATCCCGTGCTGTAGGCATGCTGTATCATGGAATGGATACAGCATCCCACAGCACCCTTGTACCATGACAGATCGAGTACTCGTGCTGTGGGTGTGCATACTCGTATTGCTACTGAGGGATGCCATGCCTGATACCACTAGAGCTGGGACAGCTCAGTAGGTATCATGGCATGTCACCCTCAGTAGCATACGAGTATGTTCACCCACACTGCATACGACTATCCCAACCAGTACCACGTCGAGGGATGTTCTGTAAGATCATCCCCGCACGTGGTACGGTTGGGATAGACGTATGCAGTGGAGTGCTGTGACCCACAGTCACAGTACTCCACTGACACCTGCATCCCTTGAGGGATACAGGTGTATCGATACACGGGTGCAAGCTTACAGCGAGCACCACGTGTATCGATGGGATGTGACAGACCAAGCAACAGCCACACCGGATGGTAGAAGCCCTGATACATCAAGGGCTTCATACCATCAACGGTGGGCTGTGCTGGTCTAGTCACATCCCGTGCTGCAGCAGTGCAGTACCACATGTGGATACTGCACACCTGCAGCACCCTTGGACTATGACATGTATGACTACTCGTACTGTGGGTGTGCATACTCGTATTGGTACTGAGAGATGCCATGCCTGATACCACTTGAGCTGGGACAGCTCAGTAGGTATCATGGCATGGATCCTCAGTACCATACGAGTATGTTCACACACACTGCATACGACTATCCCAACCAGTACCTGCTGAGAGGATGTTGGTTCACCATCATCCTCCACCAGGTACGGTTGGGATAGACGTATGCAGTGGAGTGCTGTGACCCACAGTCACAGTACTCCACTGACACCTGCATCCCTTGAGGGATACAGGTGTATCGATACACGGGTGCAAGCTTACAGCGAGCACCACGTGTATCGATGGGATGTGACAGACCAAGCAACAGCCACACCGGATGGTAGAAGCCCTGATACATCAAGGGCTTCATACCATCAACGGTGGGCTGTGCTGGTCTAGTCACATCCCGTGCTGTAGGCATGCTGTATCATGGAATGGATACAGCATCCCACAGCACCCTTGTACCATGACAGATCGAGTACTCGTGCTGTGGGTGTGCATACTCGTATTGCTACTGAGGGATGCCATGCCTGATACCACTAGAGCTGGGACAGCTCAGTAGGTATCATGGCATGTCACCCTCAGTAGCATACGAGTATGTTCACCCACACTGCATACGACTATCCCAACCAGTACCACGTCGAGGGATGTTCTGTAAGATCATCCCCGCACGTGGTACGGTTGGGATAGACGTATGCAGTGGAGTGCTGTGACCCACAGTCACAGTACTCCACTGACACCTGCATCCCTTGAGGGATACAGGTGTATCGATACACGGGTGCAAGCTTACAGCGAGCACCACGTGTATCGATGGGATGTGACAGACCAAGCAACAGCCACACCGGATGGTAGAAGCCCTGATACATCAAGGGCTTCATACCATCAACGGTGGGCTGTGCTGGTCTAGTCACATCCCGTGCTGCAGCAGTGCAGTACCACATGTGGATACTGCACACCTGCAGCACCCTTGGACTATGACATGTATGACTACTCGTACTGTGGGTGTGCATACTCGTATTGGTACTGAGAGATGCCATGCCTGATACCACTTGAGCTGGGACAGCTCAGTAGGTATCATGGCATGGATCCTCAGTACCATACGAGTATGTTCACACACACTGCATACGACTATCCCAACCAGTACCTGCTGAGAGGATGTTGGTTCACCATCATCCTCCACCAGGTACGGTTGGGATAGACGTATGCAGTGGAGTGCTGTGACCCACAGTCACAGTAC
>CAYGTD010000428.1:0-2614 GCA_964352725.1 uncultured Roseivirgaceae bacterium | reverse complement strand
TTCGACCGCCATCTCGATATACAGGGCGCCGCGGCCCTGGGCCCGCAGAACCGACATACCCTTGCCGCGCAGGCGAAACTGCTGGCCGGTCTGGGTGCCGGCCGGCACCTTCACCTTGGTACGGCCGCCGTCGATGGACGGCACCTCGATTTCCGACCCCAAGGCAGCGTCGGCCATGGAAATCGGCACGCGACAGAAGATATTCGCGCCTTCGCGCTGGAAGATCCGATGCGGCCCGATGGAAATGAAGATGTAGAGGTCGCCCGCCGGGGCCCCGCGCAAACCGGCCTCGCCCTCGCCCGCCAAACGGATGCGGGTACCGTCCTCGACGCCTTTCGGCACGCTGACGCTGAGCATCTTTTCCTTGGTTTGACGGCCTGAGCCGTGACAGCCCTTGCAGGGATTGTCGATGACCGATCCCTGACCGTGACAGGTCGGGCAGGTCCGTTCGATGGTGAAGAAGCCTTGCTGCGCACGGACCTTGCCCTGGCCGTGGCACATGCCACAGGTGGTGGGCGATGCCCCCTCCGCGGCGCCGGACCCGTTGCAGGTGTCGCAGGCGACAGAGGTCGGCACATGAACCTCGACCTGGCGGCCGTGATAGGCGTCTTCCAAGGATATTTCGAGATTGTAACGAAGATCCGCGCCGCGGTTGGCCTGCTGGCCGCCCCGGCGGCCGCCGCCACCGCCCATGAAGTCGCCGAACATTTCCTCGAAAATGTCGGTAAAGCCGCTGAACCCGGCCCCGCCGCCGGCACCGCCGCCGCCGAAACCGCCGCCCTGTTCGAAGGCTTGATGGCCGAACCGGTCGTAAGCGGCCCGCTTCTGCTCGTCCTTCAGGACTTCATAGGCCTCGTTGACTTCCTTGAACTTGGCTTCGGATTCCGGGTCGTCCTGATTGCGGTCCGGATGGTACTGCATCGCCATCTTGCGATACGCCGCTTTCAGCTCGGCCGCGTCGGCGCCCTTCTCGACCCCCAGAACTTCATAATAGTCCCGTTTCGCCATGGTCTTCTTTCCGGACAGGCTTGAATGATTTCAGATAGAGAAAGGCCCCGACCGGGTTCAGTCGGGGCCTTTGTCGGGCCCTTAGGCCTGGTCTTTTTTGTCGTCGTCCACTTCCTCGAACTCCGCATCGACGACATTGTCGTCCGCGGCGTCCTTGGCAGCGGCGTCGGCGTCGCCTTCGGGCGCGCCGGCCCCTTCTTCCTGGGCCGCCTTGTACATGGCTTCACCCAGCTTCAGGGAGGCTTCGCTCAGCACCTGGGTCTTGGCCTGGATATCGGCGAGGTCGTCGCCTTCCAGGGCCGTCTTCAGGTCGGCCAGGGCGGTTTCGATGGCCGCCTTGTCGTCGGCGCCGACCTTGTCGCCATGTTCCTTCAGCGTGTTTTCGGTCTGATGGACCAGGCCGTCCGCGGTGTTCTTGGCTTCGACCATTTCGCGGCGCTTCTTGTCGCCTTCCGCGTTGGCTTCGGCTTCGCTGACCATCTTTTCGATTTCGTCGTCGGACAGACCGCCCGACGCCTGAATGCGGATCTGCTGTTCCTTGCCGGTCGCCTTGTCCTTGGCGCTGACATTGACGATGCCGTTGGCGTCGATGTCGAACGTGACCTCGATCTGCGGCACGCCGCGCGGCGCCGGCGGGATGCCGACCAGGTCGAACTGACCCAGCAGTTTGTTGTCGGCCGCCATTTCACGCTCGCCCTGGAAGACCCGGATGGTCACCGCGGACTGATTGTCCTCCGCGGTGGAGAAGGTCTGGGACTTCTTGGTCGGGATTGTCGTGTTGCGGTCGATCAACCGGGTGAAAACGCCGCCCAGCGTTTCGATGCCCAGCGACAGCGGGGTGACGTCCAGCAGCAGCACGTCCTTGACGTCGCCCTGCAGAACGCCGGCCTGGATCGCGGCGCCGATGGCCACGACTTCGTCCGGGTTCACGCCGCGATGCGGTTCACGGCCGAAGAATTCCTTCACCATTTCGATGACTTTGGGCATGCGCGTCATGCCGCCGACCAGGATGACCTCGTCGATCTCGCTCGGCTTCAGGCCGGCATCCTTCATCGCCGCTTGGCACGGACCCAGCGTCGACTTGATCAAGTCGCCGACAAGCGCTTCCAGCTTGGAGCGGGAAAGCTTGATGTTCAGGTGCTTCGGACCGGACTGGTCGGCCGTGATGAACGGCAGGTTCACGTCGGTCTGGCTGGTCGAGGAAAGCTCGATCTTGGCCTTTTCCGCCGCTTCCTTCAGACGCTGCAGGGCCAAACGGTCCTGGCGCAGGTCGATGCCCTGCTCCTTTTTGAACTCATCCGCCAAGTAGTTGATGATCCGTTGGTCGAAGTCTTCACCGCCCAGGAACGTGTCCCCGTTGGTGGATTTCACTTCGAAGACGCCGTCGCCGATTTCCAGGACCGAGACGTCGAACGTGCCGCCGCCAAGGTCATAGACCGCGATCGTGCCGGTGCCCTTCTTCTCAAGCCCATAGGCGAGCGCAGCCGCCGTCGGCTCGTTGATGATGCGCAGAACTTCAAGGCCCGCGATCTTGCCGGCGTCCTTGGTCGCCTGACGCTGGATGTCGTTGAAATAGGCCGGCACCGTGATCACAGACTGTGTGATG
>CAYGTD010000427.1:2161-2618 GCA_964352725.1 uncultured Roseivirgaceae bacterium | reverse complement strand
GATGTATGGGATGAGGATTTAGCTAATAAAATTGAACACAATGGACGAATTACCTTATGTTGATGATCCCCAAGTACTAGTTGCAGAGCTAAAAAGACTCATTGAACAAAGATCAGAAGGGAAAATAAATAAGACTAAGCGATCACTTCTTACCAAAAAGCAACGGATTATTATTCTTGAGAAGACTGACTCTAAATGTCATATTTGCGGAATTGAAGTTTCCTTAGATGCATTTGAAGCTGATCACGTCAAAAGTTTTACATCTGGAGGGAGTGATCTCTCTCAAAATTTCCTTGCAAGTTGTAAGACCTGTAATAACTATCGCTGGTTTTACAGTTCTCAAGAAGTTCAGTGGATTCTAAAGCTAGGAATCTGGGCTAAAACACAAATTTCAGAGGAAACAAGTGTTGGTAAATTGATAGCTGAAACATTTATCAAGAAGGAAATAGCAAGGGAG
>CAYGTD010000427.1:0-2151 GCA_964352725.1 uncultured Roseivirgaceae bacterium | reverse complement strand
TGCCTCCGTTTACTGATATGAATGATCAAGGTGTATTGGGTGTGTTTGAGGATGCAGAAGCGTTTAAAATCATCTCTATCATCCAAGGAATTAATGAGAATGTGGAGGTGGGGTGATGAAAAATTTGCTAAAATGAAAACCATATATGACCCAGACTTCCAATTAGAATCTTCTGATGAGCAATTCAAATATCAGGAAGAATTAACCAAAGAACTTGATGCATTCAAGGGGGATTTTAATCAATCGACAATCAATGAGATTGTTCTTTGGAAAGTGAATAGATATTCAAGTATTCCAGATGAAGTATTTGAATTACTGAATAAAATAGACTCAGATTCCTTTGAAATGAATAGGGAGCTAACCAATGATATCCTGAAGGAGCTATTGCTTATAAAGGGAATTCAAATCCCAATGGCATCTGCCATTCTTCGGTTCAGGAATCCCAACATATATCAGATAATTGATCAAAGAGTTTATAGGGTAATTTACCCAGATGAAGTGTTGAAAATTAGCTATTCCAAGTCCGCTAGAAATTCATCTAAACAAATAAAGATGTATTTCGAATATTTATCTAAACTGCATGTAGTTTGCACGAAGCTGAAAATCCCCTTTAGCAAATCAGATAGAGTCCTATACGAAGTTGATAAGCGAATTAACAAGGATGAATCACTTCTAAACTATGGATCATAACTTAGCTTTCTATGATTAATTGTAAGAATTTATTCAGTGAAAAACCACCATCATGGAGCTTGCGTGGTGATCCATTTCTATGGGAAGAACTTAGCGATCACTTTGCCCAAATTACGGTTGGCTCTTCAGAAGATTTCATTCAACAATTTGAGACTGCTTTCTTAAAATTTACGGGTGAATCTTTAGTGCCAGATAAAGAAATTTTCATTGATCGATATGATCCATCAGGCATGTCTGGAGGTTTTGTTTCCACAGATTATTGGTTAGACATTGGTCTACCTCATTTGATTGGTCGTCTAGATAGGATTGATTCAAATGAATGAATACATCAGTGATTGGCTTCAGTTAATACGTCATGGGAGTAATGTTAATAGTTATAAACTCGCATGGGCAAGGGCAATAGTTGAAATTTCATCTACTGATCCAGAAAATAAGACAATCACCCTTCGAGATATCGCTCAAAAGGTTTTTGGATACTACTGGAATCAAACAATTTATTTTGATCTAGAGCAAGGGAACAACCCCAATAAAAGACCTGAAATAGTGCTTCTTGTTAAGGATGCTATTGAAGATTACTATTCTGAAGTAAACAATAGATTGCCTATCCATTTTGAAAAAGTGGAGCACTTAATCTCACCACCTTATGGTCGAGTTGTTAGCGTTCTTAAAAAGGATGTCTCATGGCGATTCCTACTGACTAGAGGTAACAGCTTGGATGTATATAGCTACAGTAAAGGTGATAATGAATTGACCCTTTATCGACCTGATTTATTAGCTGATTTTTCTGATATCCTCCTTGAAAGCATAAACTTCAAATGGACACTTATTCTAGAAAATTTCAACTCATCACCACGAATAGGCAACAAGGTTAGAATTATCGATTTCCCTGATATCAAAAGAGGGAGTTTAGGGATGTTTAGAGAGTACCTAAATTGTGAAAATCCCAATCATATATGCTTCATATGCGATAACAAAATTGCACAGGAAACACCTGCTTTAGATCACGTAATACCTTGGTCGTATTTATACAGCGATGATCTCTGGAACTTGGTCTATGTTCATCAAAGTTGTAATTCAATTAAATCCAATTCAATACCTTCTGATGATGAAATTAATCGATTGGAGGAAAGAAATATAAGACTTCTAAAGCAGCTAAATGATAACCAAGCACTTGGTAGTAAGAAACCAACCAAAGAGCTGGAGACTGCGATTGAAAGAGATTACGTGAAGAAGTTCTATGTGAGTTGTAAAAGTTAGACTTTAGCTGATATTCAACAAGTTCTTCTTAAATTAAAATTCCAGCATGCCTCCAAATGTCAATCATCAAAATCGATTAATTCTAGTTTGAATGGGATTCTTTCACGCTTTGATTTTTCAAAATCTAAAAAATTCTTAGCAGTGATATTTGTCCTTCCAAAATATAGTCGCCCACTATTCACAAAGATGGCAGATACTTTAAAG
>CAYGTD010000426.1:0-2618 GCA_964352725.1 uncultured Roseivirgaceae bacterium | reverse complement strand
TTATCGATCTTCATTGCACTGCAAAAAAGTAAGGCTTGTTGGTGACACATTAAAATTTCATGTAAAGACAGAAAGTGGTTATAAGGAATTTGAAAGTAATAATTGGACGAAGAAAACCATTAAAAGTTCAAACGGGAAGGCAGAAGATCGATTTGTGATCAAGACTAGAATGCGGATTTTTGGCAAAAATTATGTGACTTCTTTTTCGCTCACAGACAGAAGCGAGATGCAAAACCCCATGTTGATTGGCACCAAAATGTTAAAGAACCGATTCATTGTGGATGTATCTCAAAAGAACCTTTCCTTTGCACAAAAGGAAAGCTCCAAAAGTTGATGGAACGCACTAGAATTAGGATAGGAACAAGAAAAAGTAAGCTCGCGCTTTGGCAAGCAAATCATGTAGCAGATTTATTGGATGCTGGGGGGTATCAGCCTGAGCTTGTCACCATTGAAACCAAAGGCGACAAGATTCAAAATGTTTCTCTTTCTAAGATTGGGAGCAAAGGTGTTTTCACTGAAGAACTGGAAATGTCTCTTCGTAGAGGTCAAATAGATATTGCTGTTCATAGCGCTAAAGACTTACCATCAAAGCAGCCTGAAGGTTTTCATATTATTTCTTTTTGCGAAAGAGAGTCACCGGACGATGTAATTGTGGCCGAAAAAGAAATTGATCTAAATGATCCAAAACTTATTTTAGGCACTTCCTCCACTAGAAGAGTGGCTATGCTCAAGCATTTCTACCCTCACATTAGGACAGTAGAAGCTCGAGGAAACTTACAGACTCGATTAGCAAAACTTCAATCGGGAATTATGGATGGGCTTGTGTTAGCGTATGCAGGCGTTCATCGAATGAACTATGATGATAAAGTAAAGTATTGGTTTGATACGGAACGATTTGTTCCTCCTGTTGGACAAGGAGCTGTGGCAATAGAAGCACATGATAAACTAGATTCAGATTTAGCCAAAAACATAAAAAAACTAACAAATCATACATTGACCGAGAAAGTGCTCTTAGCTGAACGTGCATTTTTGAGGAGAATGGATGGTGGCTGTAGCATTCCTGTATTTGGATATGCACAAATGGAGCAAGATGGTCAAATCATGCTTACAGGTGGTATTGCTTCTTTAGATGGAAAGCAACTCATCAAAAGGACCATGTATGGAACAAATGAGGAAGAACTTGGGACCTCTTTAGCAGAGGAGATTTTAGCTAGCGGGGGAGAAAAAGTACTTCATGATATAAAATCTATAATTCAATAATAATGAGTTGGGACGAAGGATCATTTTTGGAAAAACTAGAAGGAACTCATCAGTTTCCTGATAATTATACCTTCAAGTTTATTGTAAAACCCCAACATCAAAAAACGGTAGAGTCTTTAGTAAAAGATGCTGATATCAAACTAAAGCCTAGCTCTGGAAATAAATATGTGAGTATTACTATCTCCGCGATGATGAACTCTAGCAAAGAAGTAGTAGATGTATATAAAAAGGCACACACTATTGAGGGCATTATCGCTCTGTAGACCAACAATTAAACCAAATGACTATGTGGAAAGAAGAAAATGATAAGCTTACTCGAACATTTGAATTCAATAACTTTATTGAAGCATTTGGCTTTATGAGTCAGGTGGCCATTGTAGCAGAAAAAATGAACCATCATCCCAACTGGAGCAATGTGTACAACAAAGTAACTATTGAGCTCAGCACTCATGACGCTGGTAATATAGTGACCGATAAGGATCGTGAACTTGCTAAAGCAATAGATGAGCTGAAGGCGACATCTAATTAATGCCTTAATATATCGATTTCACGACGAAAACCCCCTGTGGATTCGTCAAAAGGCATAATGACAACAAGGATGTCATCTTCATATCCTGCGGAAATATTGTCTAGCTCTACGTCAGCAGAAATTTTAATCATTCCAAGTAGATTGGGTAGCGTAAGATCATTGTGTTTGATACTTTGATACACAAACAAATCTCCACCATTCACTTCTACTTTTATATTATCTGGATCAACACTTGGCACATCCACTTCTAATCGATAGTGATCTGCTTCGGTGGATGTTTCAAACGTAGGATATACGGTACCTCCGTTTATCGTATTCACAACATCTGCCGATTCCGCCAATGTTCTCGTTAAGTCATTATCCAATTTCATATCTCCTCTCTTTAATCTTTCGCTTCCCTCTCAAAAGCCGTTCCTGTTTTCATTCTAGATAAAAACAAGCCATTCTGGCTGATCTAAAAAAATAGTTGGCCAAAATGTCTTGTCTATATAAATCCACAAGTCAGACACGTTTGGAAACGTTCCGTCAGGTTTCTTGTCCTTGGGTTGATTTCAAATTCTAAATTCAACTGTATAATCATGAATTGAGCCATCAAGTTGATGTGTCCATTCGTGAGAACTCTCAAAACTCAATAAATATGAAACGGACTTTTACAATTTTATTACTCTTATCCTCCGCTTTTGCTTACACTCAAAACGATAGGCCAAAAACCCTGATTGGCAATGACCCAGAAAATATTTCTGGTTTTGGTGCCGTACTTTTCTCCTTCACATCCATCGATGGTGAACTTGCTACTCTCACGGGAGGTGGTGGTGCTGTAATCTTCGAT
>CAYGTD010000425.1:0-2621 GCA_964352725.1 uncultured Roseivirgaceae bacterium | reverse complement strand
GACCACTCTTCCTCGATCGAAACTCTCACCTTGCTACAGGTGACTCAGCGCAGGATTCGGTGTTGATGGAAGAATTAAGAAAAGAAAGGAAGTCCTTCTTAGAGCATTCAGCGGATAGCGCATTAAAATATCTTAATCTCTCATGGAATTACGATGAAGACAAAAGAGATGTAGTGTTTTTCCCCATAAAGCAACTCGAATGCTACTTAGGCGTTGCGGACGCTGGCATTGTCTCAGTGAAAGATTTTTCTCAAAATGAAGAATTGTATTTTCCTTCTTGGTATTTTATTCCGCTGAATGAAAATTGGCAATGTGATTTTACATACGATTATTTATTTGAGGCAGAAAACTGGAAAAGGGACTCCAAAAGGCTTACTAATCGCCTTTTAGATTTAGAAGAGCCATGTTTGTATTGTAAGAAATTTATTAGTCCTCAAATATATCGATTTACTTGGCTAAGGAGTTTTGACAATCCGATCAGTATAAGAATTGAAAAAATTGAAGAAAGGATATTTCTACATTGGAAAGTTGGTAGAGGAGCTGCTGGATATGAGCTTGAAGGACTGAAGAAAAAAGGAAAAAAAAGGCTAAGTAATAATCAGTGGAGTGAATTCATGAGGCTAATAAAAGAAACCGATTTTTTTGAATCCTCTCCATATGAATATGTATTAATGACAGATGGTGCGAGCTGGATCCTTGAATATAAATCTAATTCAGATTTTAAAGCTTTTAAAACCAACTCCCCTGATGAAAATTTTAAAGAAGCTTGTTTATACCTTTTAAGAATTTCAGGTATCAAAATAAAAGAAAAAAATATCTATTAAACTTTAGCAGCTTCAATTTCTCTAGGCTAGCACGGATCTTCCAACATGAGCCTTGAGGTGGCGTGATCCGTTCCTTTCCCACCAACATCTTCGCCTTTGCAGAAACATCCCCCTGATCCGATTGCTAATGCATCGGATCTGCCCCCTTAAAAGGGGGATTTCGATCTGGAAAGAATTGTTACATTCTCTGGACCACCAGTTCAATATCCTTAACTGAACGACATTGAGCTCAAGCTTGTAACTCGAAACCGCACATAATAGAATTAAAAAAAGCGACCCTTTTAGAGTCGCTACTTAACTTTTGAAATACTAGAACAATCCTGTGATATTCCCGTCTTTGTCTATGTCAATATTTTCTGCAGCGGGCACCATCGGCAGTCCTGGCATTCTTAACATTTTACCGGTAATGGGAATGATGAATCCAGCTCCAGCAGCAATTTCTACTTCCTTCACATGCAGGGTAAAATTGGTAGGTCTACCAAGGGAAGAGGCATCATCTGAAAAAGAATTTTGCGTCTTTGCCATGCAAACAGGAAAATGCTCAAATCCAAGATCTTTAGCCCTCTTTAGCATTGCCTCTGCACTGGTGCTGTATACTATTTTATTTGCACCATATATACGCTCAGCAATTAACTCTATTTTTCTCTTTAAAGAATCTTCCAACTGATAGGTTGGTTTAAAATTGCTTTTTGAGGTTTCAGCAGCATTGACTACTTTCTGAGCAAGTTCTTTCATTCCATTACCTCCATTTTTCCATCCATCAGAGTAAGCGATCTCTACTCCAAGGTCATTGCAGCGGTCTATTATGCATTGCATTTCTTCCTCAGTGTCATCCACAAATTTGTTGATGGCCACAACCACAGGAACCTCAAATGATTTAATGTTTTCGATGTGCTTTTCAAGATTTGCAAGCCCAATGGTCACAGCTTCTGGATTGGGTACTTTAAGATCTTCTTTTAATACACCTCCGTGATATTTCAACGCTCTTACGGTGGCAACAAGTACCACAGCTTTTGGACTTATTTCTCCAGCTCTGCATTTGATATTGAAGAATTTCTCCGCACCAAGATCAGCACCAAAACCTGCTTCGGTCACAACATACTCTGAAAGGGATAATCCCATTTTGGTACCAATTATTGAATTGGTTCCTTGTGCTATGTTGGCGAAAGGACCACCATGAATGATGGCGGGATTACCTTCAAGCGTCTGTACCAAATTGGGCTTAATTGCATCTTTTAGTAAAGCGGCCATCGCTCCATGCGCATTCAGATCTCTAGCGAAAATCGCCTCCCCAGCAAAAGTGTCTCCGACGTAGATGTTGCCCATTCGTTCTTTTAAATCAGGCAAATCCTTGGCTAAACACAGAATCGCCATGATTTCAGAAGCTGCGGTAATATTGAATCCAGATTCTTGAAGAAAACCGCCATTTTTTCCACCAAGTCCTGTTACAATATGCCGAAGTGACCGATCATTCATGTCCATTGCCCATCTCCACTTTACTGTACGTGGATCAATGCCTAAATTTCTGGAACGACCATATATGTTATTATCAATAAGTGCAGACAGAAGGTTATTAGCTTTCTCAATAGCTGAGAAATCTCCATTGAAGTGCAGATTAATATCTTCCATTGGAATCAGTTGAGAGTATCCACCACCTGTTGCACCACCTTTAATTCCGAAAACAGGACCTAAGGATGGCTCTCTTAGAACAGCAACAGCTTGTTTTCCAAGAAGATTTAGTCCATCTACTAGACCTACGGAAACAGTCGTTTTTCCTTCACCAGCCGGGGTAGGTGT
>CAYGTD010000424.1:0-2652 GCA_964352725.1 uncultured Roseivirgaceae bacterium | reverse complement strand
ATATTCTATTCCAAAATAGACTTCATAAATAAATGTATTGAGAGGAATGATTGGGCGATCATCTAGAAGGAAATTTGAGGTGAGTTTTACATTGAATTTATCAGAAAGGGCATTCCTAAATTCTAATTGACCGCTTAACCGATTTCGTAATGCATCAATTGCTGAATCATGTCCCGATTGTAAATAAGCAATCGCATTGATGCTTGTTGTCTTGGTGAGTTTTACATCAGCACTTATATAATAATTGATTTTCCACAAATTTTTTTCAATGGCATCTCCCTCCCCATTCCATCGTTCGTGCTCGTGGAATAACCCTAACCCCATGTATAGTGAGTTTTTTTTCTGAATTACGTTCCAGCGATAACCACCACCAAGTAACCACCTTAACTCCATATTTCTAGATTGATCAAACTGAATCTGTCCGTAAACCTCAGGAGTAAGTGTAGCAGCTCGTTTGAATATCTCTCTTAAATGAGCAGAGCCATTATAGATCAATGGGCCATCACCTATTTTGTAATAATTGAGGCCACTGATAAAAAGTGTGGCTGCTTCCTTTGCGACGTATACTACATCTACATTATTGTTAAATCCTATATATACATTCTCCTCATCGGCAGTAGAACTTCTATTGTTTAAAGCGAAAGTGGCGTCTATAACCCCAATGAAATAATTAGATGAGTCTGTGTCTAAGAAATCTTTGTTGACTTTAAGGATTTGCGAAAATGAAAGATGAGCAATAAGTATTACTATAAGGAAAAGACCAGTTTTCTTCATGGGCGCAAAAGTAAAAAGAGGGATATCAATAACTTTACAAAAGTTAAAAACATCCCTCTCTTATTCCCCTTTCAATGGGGATTGTTCTAACAATAAGAAACTAGCACCTCAATTATTCCTTAATAGCTTCTTTTGGCACTCCACGATTGTCATTGGAGACTACATCTATCAATTTATTATATGGATCAATTCCTGCCGAAGTTGGTTTTTCATCCACTATGATTTTAAGCTCATTTTTGATTTCTGTGAACTTATGCTTTTTAAAATAAAGTGGTACTTCTTCCATCTTTCCATCCACGTCTTTTTCTGCAAAAACTCCCACATCAATCCAATCGGATAAAGGAAGAGACTGCTTAGGCCTTCTTGCTCCTTCTTCTTGATAAATCAAACTATCTCCCTTTCCATCTACAAATATCTGTTTCCCTTTGTCATCAGCTTTGTACTTAGAAACAATGGCTTCAATAGAAACTTCATACTTCCCATTTTCAAGTTCTTTATACTCTACATTCTCTACCTTATTACTGTAGAGTGTGATCGTTTCAAACATGTCATTGATTAGATACTTCAATGAATCTGGTGTTGCACTATTCACATAACTAACAAACTCCAACGAGGTGGTATAAGGTGCTTCTTGAAAAGCAACTTGCTCTAGATATGCTTTGATGGCATTATTGAATACTTTTTCTCCTAAGTAATCGCTCATAGCATAAAGTACCAAAGAGCCTTTATTGTAATGGATGTACTGCTGATTTTCATTAAACATCAATGGTTGTTCCTTTAACTGTTCAGAAGATCTTCCTAGAAGGTATCTGTCTAATGCATCTTTGAGAAATACACGCATTTTATCTGCACCATATTCCTTTTCTAGCACTTTCAGACTGCTATATTCTGACATGCTTTCCGACATCAGCGTAGCACCCTGAACATTTGCTCCAAGTACCTGATGTGCCCACCACTGATGTGCGACTTCATGAGCAGTAATTGCAAATGGATAGTCAATGCCATCCTCATCTTCATCATCTACTTCAGCAATGAAACCTATGGCTTCCGAATATGGAATAGTGTTCGCAAATGACTGAGCAAATGTTCCTCCAGTACGTGGAAACTCTATAATTCTTACCTGCTTATGTTGATATGGACTATAGTTTACAGTATAATAGTCTAAAGATTTCTTTACTCCTTTTACCATTCTTTCTAAGTTGTACTCATGGCCTTTATGATAGTAAATCTCAATATTGATATCCTTCCATTGATCTTTAAGTACTTCGTATTTAGCTGACTGGAAAGCATAAAAATTGATCATTTTACTATCCATTTTATAATGAAAGTAGCGTCTTCCATTCTCTTCCCATTCCTTTTGGAGGTAACCCGGTGCAATAGCTATTTGGTCTTTAGAGGTACTAATGGTAGTTTCAAAGTCAATCCAATCTGCGCTACTAGATATATAGGTATTTCCATAAGCTGAAGTGTCATAAATAGAATTCATTCTATCTTTTGGTTCAAGTCCATACTTCTCCCGCACCTTATTATCCACTAACTCTCCGGCTCCTGAGTAACCAAAAGTTGGAAAGAGACCATTGTTGATAAATGTCCCATTGCCTCGAACGGGTGAATTATTTCGCAATAAAGTATTTGGTTTGTTCCAAATCTCAGCGGTGAGTAGAATACTATCCCCAGGTTTTAGAGGTTTTTCCAACACATAGATATCAAAATTGAATACAGTATCCTCCAAAACCATTTTAGCTGATCTGTCAAAAGTGAATGTACTTGGGTATCCATTATGATTAAGAATCAGTGAATCAATTATAACATTGCTCTTATTGACACTTAGGAAATCTCCTTTTGCCTTGAAGTCACGGCTCTCAGGAACTAAATCCA
>CAYGTD010000423.1:0-2680 GCA_964352725.1 uncultured Roseivirgaceae bacterium | reverse complement strand
AATTGAAGCACTTTTGCTTTGGCGTCTGTCAAAAGACGTGTTCTGTTCAATGTGATTTCATCACTGTCTCTTAGAATGTGCATTTTTCTAGCTTCTTCTGCGGAAGTAGCCACTTTTGCTGTAGCTATATTCATGAAGTATTCTTGCAAAGTGTTTAATTCTGGATCTCCAGCCGCAAAATCATCTGCTGCTCTCATGGTCAACTCTTTGGTTCCGCCACCACCTGGGATGAGACCAACACCTACTTCCACTAAACCAACATACGATTCAGCATGTGCTTGAATAGCATCACAATGCAATGACAATTCGCAACCGCCACCTAGAACCAATCCTGAAGTTGCAGCTACAACTGGCACACTTGAGAATCTAGCTCTTGTCATCGTGTTCTGGAATGTTCTGATCATCATGTCGATTTCATCAAACTCTTGATCTACCGCATACATGAACAGCATAGCCAAGTTTGCACCAGCTGAAAAATTTTGTCCTTCATTTCCAACAACGACTCCTCGATAGTTTTTCTCAGCCATCGTGATCGCAGTGTTTACCCCTTCGAGGACATCTGCATCAATGGAATTCATTTTGGTATGGAACTCTAAGTTCAAGACACCATCTCCAACGTCATAGATAGTGGCTCCTGGTTTTTCCCAAACAACATTATTCTTAAATGCATTTAAGAAAATCAACCCTTCCGTTCCTGGAATTACTTTATAAGATTTGGAAGGAATATCGTAGTAATGTTTCTTGCCATTTTCAAATTTGTAGAAGGTCTCATGACCTGCATCTAACATTTCCTGAACCCATGCCGCTGGCTCCATTCCTGCTTCTTTCATTTTAGCAGCTGTATCTGCAACACCCAAAGTGTCCCACGATTCGAATGGCCCAAGCTCCCATGCAAACCCTGATGCTACCGCTGAATCAAGTCTATATAATTCATCTGCGATCTCCGGAATTCTATATGTGCAATATCTAAATAGATCGTAGAATGTAGCTCGGTAAAAATCCCCTGCTTTTCCACTGTCTTTCATCAAAATAGGAAGTCGCTCGCGTACGTCCTCGATGTTTTTGGTGGTATCCATTACATCGAATTTGGCATTCGTTTTCTCGATATATTCTAAGGTTTGAAGATTCAACTCCAGAATCTCTGTCTTCCCGTCTTTCTTTGTTTTCTTGTAAAAACCCTGACCTGTTTTATCTCCTAGCCATTTATTATCGGAAAGCGACTTTACTACTCTTGGTAATTTGAATTTTTCTCTTGACTCGTCTTTTTCAAGTGCCGCATACAAGTTGTTGGAAACATTGACTAGCGTATCCAAGCCTACAACATCAGAAGTTCTGAATGTAGCAGATTTGGCGTGACCAATCACTGGCCCGGTCAATTTATCTACTTCATTTACGGTAAGCTTCAAGTCATCCACCACATGCATGGTTGACATCATGGCATAAACACCCACTCGATTGGCGATGAATGCTGGTGTGTCTTTACAAAGGACTGTTTCTTTTCCAAGAAATAAGTCTCCATAATGCATGAAGAAATCCACGATCTCAGGATCTGTCTTCTGAGTTGGAATGATCTCCAACAATTTCAAATACCTAGGAGGGTTGAAGAAGTGTGTTCCACAGAAATGTTTTTGGAAATCTTCACTACGTCCATCCAACATCAAATGAATTGGAATACCTGACGTATTAGACGTGATCAGTGTTCCTGGTGTTCTATACTTTTCTACTTTTTCAAAAAGTGACTTTTTGATTTCAAGGTTTTCAACAACTACCTCTATCACCCAATCAACATCTTTGATTTTTGCTAAATCATCATCAAAGTTTCCTGTACTGATGAGCTTAGCTTTCGATTTATTGTAAAGGGGTGATGGATTGGTTTTGATGGCCGTCTGAAGTGCCTCGTTTACCAATTTGTTACGGGCTGCAGGATTTTCTTTTTCCTTGTCTGAAAGATCTCTTGGTACGATATCCAACAATAGCACTTCCACGCCAATGTTGGCGAAGTGACATGCGATTCTTGAACCCATAATTCCGGATCCTAGTACTGCTGCTTTCTTAATGGTTCTTTTCATACGTTATAAATTGAATTTTAGTTCTCTATTTGGTGATTGTCCAACATTCCGTTAGTCGCATATTCGTGAGCGATCTGTTCTGCTATCTTGTCAAATAACTTTGGGTCATCGACAATTTCATTGATCTTTTTGGCAACTGTAAAGAATGTTTGAAGCTGATCTTCAGAAATCAATGACCTGATTTTTTCATTAAAGCCCTTTACGGCTCTTCTTGATAGTTCTCTTTTTTCTCTTCCAATATCCGTCAAAAATATTCTGACAGATCTACCATCTGTAGGATCTTGCTTTCTGCATACCCAGCCTTTCTCTTCCATTGACTTCAGCATTCTTGTCAAACTTCTAGACTCCATCCCCAATTGCGGAGCTATCTTGGTTGCAGGCGTTCCTTCCTCAGCATCAATATTGAGTAACACAAATCCAGTTGAAGCAGTAACATCATACTCTACACCATATTGATTATACATTCTGGAAATGCCGTGCCAGATGCTTTTTATGTTATAATCTATGGTTTCTTCTCTCTTCATTTCGGTAACGGAATAATCAAAGATAATTAAAATTTGTTATGCATGCATACTATTTTTTTGTCCCTGTGGCTTTCAGTGTAGTTTTGG
>CAYGTD010000422.1:0-2685 GCA_964352725.1 uncultured Roseivirgaceae bacterium | reverse complement strand
TTCGTCGCTTGAGTTCTTGGATAAATTTCTTGATAACTAAAGCCTGCTTCCTTTAAGCTGCTCACTGGCCTCTTGGTCGATCACTCGCTGGCGCATGACATCAACTCTATCTTTCAGTGCCCCCATGATGCGGAGGTATTCCGGATGATCCTTGACGCCATCAAATAAGTGGGATGAATGGATTTGCACATAATCCGAAAACCCATCATCCATTAGTTTTTCTAGCCACTTAAACGCTTCATCTTCTTGCCCAAGGGCTAGGTAAATGATGGTAATGTCAATCAGCCATCCTTGAAAACGTCTACCTCGCTCAAACTGTGATAAGTAAAATTCCATGTTTTGGTTTAGCAGCAGTTCTGCTGAATCATATTTGCCGGCTTTCTGCAGTTCTAAGGCTTCATAAGTCCGTAGATTAGGGAAATCCTCGTATCGAAAATTTTCTTTCTCTTTTAGCTCTTGCAAATATTGGATGCCAAGCGCTTGATTCCCGTATTCATAAAACATATTTGTTGCCAAAGAAAGACTCGGAATGGATCGATTATCATCATCGACCATTTTTCCTAAGCTGTTCAATGAAGCAACGGTATCTCCAGCGATAAATTGAGCCGTTCCAAGTGCAAACAACGAGAAGTAGTACTCCCTATAACTGACCGCTTGTTGCGCACAAAAAAGCGCATTTTCAACAAGTCCTAGCTTTCTATACTCGTCTGCGAGGTTGGCATAATTTACTACGAGCGTGCTATCGATAGCAGGTTTGATCGCGATGGATCTTTTGTACATTTCGACGGATTTATCAAACTGCCCCATCACGCTGTAGTAATTTGATAAATTGTTGATGGAGGCGGAAGAGCTCGGATTGATCTCAAGAGCCTTTTTGTACATAGTTGCAGCTTGTTCTCGTTTACCCAATTGAGAGTAAGCGGTACCCAGTGTTCCCCAATTCCCAGAATAGTCAGGGCCCAGGTCCACAGCTTTTTGAGCTAGCAGCAAAGCAGTATCCAGGTAATTGCCGGGGAAGGTTCCGTATCGACGTATTCCAAAAATATAGGCACTCGCCAAGGCAGAATATGCCAAGGAAAAGGAGGGGTCTAATACGATGGCTTCTTTGAACAACTCAATTCCTTTTAGTCGATCAGGATCTTCTGAAAAGCCTCTAGTGTATTCGCGTCCTTTGAGATAAAGGTCGTAGGCAACTAAGTTGTCCGTTGGTTTTTGCTCCAGCTGCTCCTTTTCTTCATCGGAGAGACTTGCAGCAAGCGTATTGGCAATTTCTGTTGCAATTTCTGCTTGCAAGTCAAACATATTGGTCATCCGTTTGTCGTAGGTTTTGGCCCAAATAGCTCCTTCATTGTTGGTGCCCACTAACTGACAGCTGATTCGTAAATCATCTTCTGACCTGCGAACATTTCCAGTAAGGACATAAGACACTCCTAGTTCTTTTCCCATGACTTCAGGCGTCTTTCCTACAACATCATAACTGTTGAGTGTGTAATTGGACAACACCCTAAGGTCTCCAATCTGGGAAATCTGCGTCAAAATATCTTCCGTCATGCCAGCAGCGAAATACACATCTTCAGAGGCGCTCAGGTTTGTGAAAGGCAGCACTGCAACGGATCGATCTCGATCAGAGGTTTCCAGACTTACATCTACTTCAAAGAATTTATCAAAAATAAGTGCCACAACCACCAGCGTAAGTCCTCCGATAATGTAGGCGTTTAATCGTTTACTGGTCTTGTTACCAATAGAGTCTTCTGTGGCCACCTCATCGGTCTTCTTGAAACCCTCAGGTGTTAGTTCGTAGATATAGGCAAAGACCACCCACGCAGGAAAACCAACCGCAATGACAATTAGAATCCACTTTTGCACCATCGGACTGACACCCAGTATAGGAAAGGTGATGGATGCAACTTGCAAAATCAGCCACGCTACTACCAAATAGGAAATAGAAGCTTTGATGACATTACGTCGCTTGAGTTCTTCAAAAAAATTGTTCATGGCTGGTGATGAGTTTAGTCTGCCGAAGATAAGGCATTGAATTTATTTTTTTCAGGACGTCTTCATCATTCATTTTCTTTATTTTGGTCTACTAAAGTTTATCAGCTTATGAAATATAGACCTCTTCTTTTACTGCTTTTGATGTGGTCCTGCCGGGGTAAGCAAGAGAAAGCTGTGAGCGATTCACCTGATAAAAATGCAGTCACAACTCAAGTAAAACGGGAGGCAACTTCCAAGCTAACTTTTCCACTGGATTTCCCTATCAATGATTTGTATCAAGTCATTAATCGGTCTTTGCCCAATGTGCTGGTGGAGGATACCCTTCAGCTGAAGAAAAAAGGCTACATCAAACTTAAAATAGAGCCAATAGGGGAGGTCTACCTCGCGTCATATGGTAATAATTTGGATGTATCTATTCCTATGAAAGTGAGTGCTGAAGTAGAGAAAAAAGTATTTGGAGTAAAGGTCAATAAGCCTATTTCGCTCAAGGTGCGAGTAGACATGAACACACAGCTGTCCATAGATGAATACTGGAATATGAATGCTGCATGCAGAATCCAGAAGATACGCTGGATAGAGCCGCCCATTATAGAAATATTGGGTATCAAAGTAAACCTTCAGAATAAGATTGAAAAAAAGTTAGAAGAGAAGTCTGAAGATATTGAGAATACGGTTTGTCAAGCGCTGCAG
>CAYGTD010000421.1:1042-2714 GCA_964352725.1 uncultured Roseivirgaceae bacterium | reverse complement strand
TAACCATGCCTTCTCACAAGACAGAATATAAAAGGCAAAACAGGGTTGAATTGTGATAAAAAGCGCTAAACAATTATGAACCCGGAAAAAGATAAACTTATCAATCTCCCAAAGCTCAATTGCTAAGTCTTTAAACGCCTGTACCTCGGGTCGATTCCTCCCCAACAGTGAACAGGGTCTGATTAACTTCGTTCATCAGGTAGGATACAATACAAGCGTAAGGTAAATGTATGATTTTAATCATTTCTGATAAAGATGAAATCTCCACCCTCATCACCGGCGTTTTGGAATCGCCGACGGCTAGTCGCGGACGGACAGTCTTCGGAAGTCTTTAATAGGAGCAATTGATTAATTGGCATCAAATTGGTTTAGTTAGGGAAATTCATAAATTCTCACTAATCTCATGAACCAACCTCGGAAAAATTCAAAAAGAATCCAAGACATGGACGGCTTTGGAAATCGGCTACAGCTTGTGATGCAAATGTCACAATTGACACAGACTGCATTATCAAAAATCATTGGCCTTACTCAACCTGAAATTTCCTATTACATACATGAAAAAATCAAACCTCGACCAATCATCCGCCAGAGGCTGGCATTTGAATTAAAAGTTGATTATTCGTGGTTAGCTTGGGGTGAAGGAAGTCTTAAATATTATCGAAAAAATTACCCCTTGGAATTATTTCATCAATCCTTTTCTGAAAGGTTCGTTTTTGTTTTATGGTGGAATAACAAAAGCATCGAAGAAACTTGCGAGAAATTAGTGGTCAGTAATACAATCATGCAGTATTATATGGAAGGAACGAGAAATCCTAATTCAAAATTTCTTGACCAACTATGTGAATGGCTTAAAATTGACATGAGGTGGCTGGCACCTGAATTAATGCCAAAACCTAGACTAACATTGCAAGAATTAAAGGAAATCCATCAGATAATAATTAATAGGTAAAGTGAGGTGCCGCTTAAAACTATTTTAACAATTGAATCAAATTACCTTGCCATTGGAAGTTAAAAAAGAAAAATCCCAAGTTCATGAACACAGGTATTAAAAGAAATAGGTAATCACCAAATTTGTCATGAGTAAAAATGAAAGTAGCGATTTTTCTTAAAATTTTGAACCAACCAATTTAATAATCTGCAAATCCTTGTACGGTCACAGTACCCTGTCCACTTGCAAGCACCTAAAAGGTGCATCGTCGGGCTAAAAAGGTGCAACGTCGCACCTAAAATGCTCAACGTCCAAGTAAAAAGGTGCGATGATGGAGTAAAAAGGTGCGTCGATGGAGTAAAAAGGCTCAAGCAAGCACCAAAAAGGTGCACCATCGGGGTAAAAAGGTGGAACGATGGAGTAAAATGGTTCTCCGTTGAGGTAAGTAGGTGGAAAAGTACATCTTGTTATCAGTGAGCAGTGATCAATAAACAGTAATGCAAAAAAAAGGCAGATAAAAAGTACGTTGTAGTTAGAAGTGGAAAATTGAAAGTGGAAATGAGCAGTGATCAGTGATCGGTAAACAGGATACATTGAGCAGTGAGCAGTAAACAGTGATCAATAAACTGTAATGCAAAAAAAAGCCATAGGCCAAAAGCCAAAAGCCGAAAAAAAGTACTCGGTATTTGGTAGTTAGAAGTGGAAAATTGAAAGTGGAAATGAGCAGTGATCAGTGATCGGTAA
>CAYGTD010000421.1:0-942 GCA_964352725.1 uncultured Roseivirgaceae bacterium | reverse complement strand
AAAGTATACATTGAACAGTGAGCAGTGATCAATAAACAGTGATCAATAAACATTAATTCAAAAAAAAAGTCGCAAAAAAGGACTTGGTATTGGATATTTGGTATTTGGTAGTTAGACGTGGAAAATGAAAAATTTAAAATTGAAAATGAGAACTGATCAGTTGCTCAAAAAGCCAAAGGCTATGCACCAGGCGCCAAATCCCAAATAAAAAATATCCTCATTAAATAATTATTAACAAAAATGTTTATGTTTATTCCTGTAATACGCCCCGTTTAAATCCAACATTACAATTGCACAGACATGAGAATCAATCTGAAAGACAAAAATCTTTTACTCTTACATAAAGGCACCATCACTCCTCCTCTGATCGAATTGATATTGGAGTCGTTGGAGCAGAGTGTGACCAATCTGGAGCCAGACAGAAAAGTGAGAAGGAAGTTGACCAATGTGTTTATCGAGGCTTTTCAAAATATTGGTTTTCATGGTGTGAAAGATCATGATCACTCCAACTCTGATATGATCATTGTGATCTCAAGAGATGGATATTATAAACTTGGAACAACCAACCTGATTGTAAATTCTGAAATAGCAATTATTAAGAAGATTATAGATGAAATCAACCTGATGGATGCCGAGCAGCTGCGTGAGCGATATAGGGATTTATTGCAAAATAATGAACTTTCTGAAAAAGGCACTGCAGGGCTAGGTTTTGTAGATATTGCAAGAAAAACTGGTCAGCGCATGTATTATGAGTTCAAGCCTGTAGATGACAATTTCAGTCATTTCTATTTTGAGACTAGAATACTCAAGGATTACGCTGATACGGATGAAAAACCAAAAAGAAGGATGAGCAGAGCAGACAATTGATCTGTTCGTTTTCAGATATGCTTAGAAATTTTAAAAGCCTGGCAAACGTCAGGCTTTTTTGTTGCATGTGAGTGA
>CAYGTD010000420.1:0-2722 GCA_964352725.1 uncultured Roseivirgaceae bacterium | reverse complement strand
TTGGGAAATCGCATGACGCTTTGATGCTGTTCTCCATCATAGATTAGATGTTCATATACTTCGTCGCTTAGCACAATGATATTTTTATTGGCTACAATGGACTCCAATGCTTCTAAATCCGTTTTGGTTAAAATTGTTCCTGTAGGATTGTGAGGAGTATTGATGATAATCATTCTTGTTTTATTAGAAATCATATTATCAATCTCATTCCAGTCTACTGTATAATCTGGATATGTTAGGCTGTAAGGTTTAGGAATGCCACCCGCCAACACGATTTGTGATTTGTAACAATCATAAGCAGGTTCAATGATGATCACTTCATCTCCTTTATTCACAAACGCCATGATGGCGGTGTATAGTGCTTGTGTAGCTCCAGCGGTCACACATAGTTGAGTTATAGGATTGATGACTAAATCATTTGTTCTTTTAATTTTTTCAGCAAGTGTATGATTAAGAAAAGGAAGTCCAGCAAGTGGAGCATATTGATTCTTACCTTCTTGCACGTGCTTAGCTACCAGGTCTTTTAGCACTTGATCACATTCAAAATCGGGAAAGCCCTGACCAAGATTGATGGCCTGATGTTTCGTGGCTAAATGAGACATCACCGTGAAAATGGTGGTCTCTGCTTTGGGCAGTTTGGATTGGATAGAAACGTTGGAATTGCTCATAAATCAAATCTACAAGTCTAAAAGAAAATCTAGGTGCTATGCCTTGAATAATTGAATGATGGCATAAAAAAAGGGTAGCATTTTTCAATACTACCCTTTTATAATTTTATTAAAGCTATTATCTCTTACCAACTCCTACATAATCTCGCTCACCTGCACCAGTATATATTTGTCTTGGTCTTCCGATAGGCTCGCCCATTTCCCTCATCTCTTTCCACTGCGCAATCCATCCAGGGAGTCTACCTAATGCAAACATTACGGTAAACATATCTGTTGGGATTCCTAAAGCTCTATAGATGATTCCTGAGTAGAAATCTACGTTAGGATATAACTTTCTTTCTACGAAGTACTCATCTCTCAATGCCTCTTCTTCCAATCCTTTGGCTATATCCAAAATTGGATCTACAACACCTAATTTTTCTAGAACGTCATCAGCTGCTTTTTTAATTATTTTTGCTCTTGGATCAAAGTTCTTATAAACTCTGTGACCAAAGCCCATCAAACGGAATGGATCATCCTTGTCTTTTGCTTTCGCCATCCACTTCTTCGTATCTCCACCATCAGCTTTGATGTTTTCCAGCATCTCAATTACTGCTTGGTTAGCGCCACCATGAAGTGGTCCCCAAAGTGCATTGATACCCGCAGATATAGAAGCCCAAAGACTCGCTTGACTTGAACCTACAATTCTCACAGTGGAAGCAGAGCAGTTTTGCTCATGATCGGCGTGAAGAATCAATAATTTGTCCAATGCACTAGCAACCACTGGATCTACTTCATAATCTTCCGCAGGAAGTGAGAACATCATGTTTAGGAAATTTCCACAGTAATCTTTCTTATTACTAGGGTAGATAACAGGATGCCCTACCTTTTTCTTGTATGCCCAAGCTGCGAATGTTGGCATTTTCGCCAGTAATCTAATGATGCTCAACTCTGTCTCTTTCACTGATCTGTTAGGATCTAGACTAGCAGGGTAGAAGGCAGTTTGCGCCGTGATGAGAGATGATAAAACTCCCATTGGATGTGCTGCAGAAGGAAAGCCATCTAGAATTTTCTTGATGTCCTCATTGACGAGTGTATGTCGTGTGATATCACTTGCAAACTTATCAAAAACAGGCTTGGTTGGCAGTTCTCCATAAATCAACAAGTATGCAACTTCTAAGAAAGTAGAATTATCAGCCAATTGCTCGATAGGATATCCTCTATATCGAAGGATACCTTTTTCACCATCAAGAAAGGTAATTGCACTTTCACATGATCCAGTGTTTTTAAACCCTCTATCAAGAGTAATAATACCTGATTGACCTCTAAACGAACTAATATCGATAGCTTGTTCTTTTTCAGAACCTTCTGTCATCGGAAGCTCGTAAGTGTTACCGTCTACAATTATTTGTGCTGTTTTCGACATGTTTTTTTATTCTACTATACTTATATACTCTATTTCTGCGAAATTAAGAATTTCCTTGATTAATTACTATTCAAAATGAGTGGTAATCCACCGTCTCCGCTACCAATTACAATAACTTTTGCATTTGGGGAATTGGCTAACTGCTGAGTAGCTTCAATGCCTCGCATCTTTAATAACTCATCAGTTAAACTACTGTTGATAATTTTATTGGCTGCTGCTTCTCCTTCTGCGGCAATCCGCTTTCTTTCTGCTTCACTCAATTCTTTATCTAATCTAAATTGATACGCCAAAGCTTCTTGCTCCTGCTCCAATTTATTTTCAATTGCATTTTTAATTTGTTCTGGAAGTTTGATAGATCTGATCAATAAACTTCTCATCTCTACTTCATTTCCTGCCGCACCTAAAACTAGTCTCGTTTCTTCCTTTATTGCAGCTTCAACTTCTGGTCTCTTAGTTGAATAAATTTCTTCAGCTGTAAACCGACCCATTACTTGACGGACGGTAGATCGTGCCTCAGGAATTACCAGTCGCTGGATGTAATCTCCTCTAAAATTTTCTTGAATAAGACCAATGGCATCATATTTTGGATGGAATCGAATGGTTATATCAACGCTTATACTTAAACCATTTTTGTCAAGAACATCCATAG
>CAYGTD010000419.1:1063-2781 GCA_964352725.1 uncultured Roseivirgaceae bacterium | reverse complement strand
CTTTTTTTGCATCGAATTACAATTTCAACCGAATCAAATCAAACCAAAATGAAAAGAATTTTATTAACCCTTACTCTTTTTGCTATGAGCATTTTGCTCTTTGCTCAAGGAGTAACAACCGCTTCCCTAAATGGGAGAATTATTGATAATGGCGGAGAAGCGCTAATTGGAGCTACAGTAGTTGTTATTCATCAGCCATCTGGGACTCAATATGGTAGTGTAACAGATGTGGATGGATACTTCAGAATTCCTAACATGCGCATTGGAGGACCCTACAAAGCGACAGTCTCTTATGTTGGGTTCGATACTCAAGTTATTGAAGGAATCAATCTTGGTCTAGGTGAAAAAAGAGATTTGGATTTCACATTGAATGAAAATGCTCAGTCACTTGCTGAAGTAGTTGTAATTGCTCAAACAGATGATTTAATTAATTCAGGTAGAACTGGGGCATCAACTAATGTGAGCACTGAAACGATTAATCAAAACCCATCTATTAGCCGATCAATTGAGGACTTTGTAAGACTTACACCTCAAGCCGCTTCAGGAGTAGGGAATGGAGGCGTGTCTATTGCAGGTAGCAATAGTAGATACAACAACGTAACGATTGATGGAGCTATCAACAATGATGCTTTCGGTTTGAATTCCGATGGTTTACCTGGAAGTAGTTCAGGAGCTGAGCCAATATCTCTTGATGCAATCGAGGAAATTTCAATTTTGGTAGCGCCATATGATGTAACCAAAGGATCTTTCACCGGAGGTGGTATCAATGCAGTAACTCGTAGTGGATCCAATGATCTAGAAGGTTCTGCCTATTACTATACTCGAAATGAAAATATTGCAGGGAAAACCATTGGTGATTCACCTGAAAAGCAATCTCCATTCTTTAATAGACAATATGGTGTTAGAATAGGTGGTTCAATTATAGAAAATAAGCTATTCTTTTTCGCAAATGCTGAAAGACAAGTTTCTGAAACACCAATTCAAATCAACTTGGTCTCACAGAGTGCATTAGACGCTTTTGGAGGCGATGTTCCTTCAAATATTTCCAATGTAAGTATTGAAACGGCAGAATCTGTAAGACAATATTTGTCTTCAAATTATAATTATGATGCGGGAACTTTTGGGTCATTGACACCAAAGGCAGAAAATACAAAGCTCTTTGGTAAGCTTGATTTCAACTTAAATGAAAATCATCAAATGAGTTTAAGGCACAGTTACCTGAAGGCAACAGACGAAAACATTAGTAGAAGTCAGAATTTCTTGCAATTTTCAAATAATGGTTATCTAAATGATGTTGAAAGTAATTCAACAATTTTCGAATTAAGATCTAGATTCGGGGATAATAAATCGAATAATTTAATCATTGGATATACATCTATAAACAGACAAAGAAATCTAGATGATTACGGTCCACTTTTTCCACAAGTAGAAATTGATACAGATGACGGAACAACGATTGTTGCAGGATCGCAAAGAAGTTCTGTTGGGAATGTTCTTGAGCAAGGAATTGGTCAATTAACAAACAACTTTACTATTTATAAGAATAAGCATACAATTACTCTCGGGACTCATAATGAGATGTTTGATATCTTCAATTCATTTGTAAACAGATATCCCGGACATTACGAATATGATGGTTTAAATAATTTTTTGAATGATGACTTGAGTGGATTTGGTAGATTTAGAGTTAGACATTCATTAGATTATTTCAATGATAG
>CAYGTD010000419.1:0-1053 GCA_964352725.1 uncultured Roseivirgaceae bacterium | reverse complement strand
GATAGATTCCAAGCAGCTGAGCTAAGATTTTTGCAAACAGGATGGTATGTTCAGGATGAATTTGAAGTAAACTCACAGCTCAGATTGACTGCAGGCTTAAGAGTTGATATACCTTTCTTTTTGGATAAGCCAATTGAAAACTCTTTGTTTGAACAGGAGTTTGGCAGAAGTACAACTAACCTTCCTGATGGACAGCTTTTATGGTCTCCAAGGGTGGGTTTTAACTATGATGTGAATGGAGATAAGTCACTCCAATTGCGAGGAGGAGTTGGAGTGTTCACTGGTAGAGTTCCATTCGTTTGGATATCCAATATCTATACAAATGCAGGAGCAACTACATCTCTTGCTGATGAAAGGCCTTCTAGAGGAGGACTTAATGTCTCTTTATATCCCGATGGCAATAGAACTTATGAGTATTACATTGCTGATATTTTGGGTGTTGGAGTGGACGATCCAGCAGTTCGTCAAGAAATAGAATCCCGTCAAGCTAACGCGCCTAGATCTCAAATTGATGCGTTGGATGATGATTTTAAATTACCGCAAAATTTTAGAGCTAACCTAGCAATTGATGCTAAGTTGCCAGGAGGTGTTACTGGTACTTTTGAAGCGATTTACTCCAAAACAATAAATGCTATCCAATATCAAAACTTACAGATTCCTTCATCTGATGGTTCGATAGCCATTGAAGAAAACAGGCCAACATTTTCATCAAATCAAACGAATGCGAACTTTAACAGTATTTATCTTTTAACAAATACGAACGAGGGATATCAGTATAGTTTCACAGGCCAACTAACCAAAAGTTGGGCAAATAATTTGTTTGCAACTACTGCATATACTTACGGCGTTTCTAAGGATGTAAATGGGGGAACTCATACTACTGCTAATTCAGGTTGGGAGTTTAATCCAACACCAGGTAATCCTAACGAATCAGATCTAAGTTTCTCTGTATGGGATTTGAGACACAGGATAATGGCCAATGTAAATTATAAGCTTGAGTATTCTGATTTTGCTTCTACTTCATTTGGCGTATTCTTCAATGCGCAATCAGGT
>CAYGTD010000418.1:0-2791 GCA_964352725.1 uncultured Roseivirgaceae bacterium | reverse complement strand
GGGAAGGTACATTGGTCGAGATATCAATCCCTGTGAATGACTCACCTTCCAGCTCATAGTAGTTAAGTCTAATTGAAGTTTTTAAAACCTCAGGAGTTTGGTTCTCAAAACCCCAACACCTCTTTCAGCTTAGAATACCCAGCCCTACTTACCTTGACTTGAGTGCCATCATTGAGTATGGCTACATGAGAGTCTTTGCCCATCAGCTCTACCCTATTGATCTCTTTCAGCCTTACGATGTATGATCGATGTATCCTCAAAAAATCATCAGTAGGCAAATGCTCCTCATAATACTTCATGGTATTTTGCTTTAAGAATGACCCTGATTCGGTATGTATTTTTACGTAATCATCCATCGACTCAAAGTACTTGATCTGATCCACAGAGACTATATGTATTTTAGTGCCAGTCCTCACCGCCACTCGAGTGACTAATTCCTTTCGCTCGTAATGTTCTTCTAGTACTTGGGCTAATCCCAGTGTCTTCTTCTCTTGTGAATTGACTTCTGTATTCACTTTGAATTTGGCCTTTTCTAGTGCATCAAAAAAGCGATCCTTAGAATAGGGCTTTAATAGATAGTCTACTGCATTCTTCTCAAAGGCTTTGATCGCATATTCATCATACGCTGTACTAAACACAATGACAGGAGGGTTTTCCAGCAGCTCTAGCATTTCAAATCCAGTGAGCTTGGGCATCATGATATCCAAAAACACCAAATCAGGTTTTAGCTCATTAATTTGTTTAAAGCCATCGAATCCATTCTCACACTCTCCTACTATTTCAATTTCATCATCGAGCAGTAGATAAGATCGTATGATCTCCCTCGCCAGATGTTCGTCATCAATGATCAGTGTTTTTATCTTACTCATCTTCTTCTTGTGTTAGCGGTATTTTCACAATGACTGTAAACTCTGTTTCTTCTTTTCTAATCTCTAGCAAATCGGATCTACCGTACACCAAATTCAATCGCTTCTTCACACTCTCTAATCCTATACCCTCACCTTTTGAAGGCACAGCATCCTGATCAAAATTATTGCTAATGGAGATGTGAAGTAGATCATTTTGAGGTTTACAGCTGAGCAGTATCGTGACTTGTTCCGTGCTATCGTATACACCATACTTGATGGCGTTTTCAAAAATAGGCTGCAAAATAAGATTGGGTACTTTGATATGTTTGCATTGCTCGTCTACCCTGTTTTCAAATTGCAGACGGCTACCAAACCTTACCTTTTCAATATCAAGGTAAAGTGAGACATTCTTAATTTCCTCTTCTAAGGAGTTCATCTCTTCATTTCCTTTTCCTAAAGAATACCTAAGAAAATCACTCAACTTAATAACCATTTCACGTGCCTGCTCTCCTTTAGATATCGTGAGTGCGCTTATTGAATTGAGGCTGTTGAATATAAAATGAGGATTGATTTGAGATTTTAGCATTCGCAACTCAGCATCTTTCAAGAGGGTTTGTAATTCCAATTCTCTACTCAAGCGTTCCTGCATATCACGGTAATATTTGATTAAGTAAAGGATAAGTACACTAATGCTATAATACATCATTCCAATAATCAATCTCCATATATATGAATCATTTAGAAATTGTAAGTATTGTGTGTCTTCAATAAAGATAAATTCCAAGAATCTGTTGGATACAAAAGACCAGAAGAACACGGATAATAGTGCTGCGCCTAAGTGAGTTACTAAGACAGAGAGTTCATCTCTTCTGAGATCTGTAAAACTGACGATGTACCAGAATCCAGGTATAATTATGCTAAAAAGGAGGTTGAATATAATGCTCTCTAGCGCTACAATCTCAATGGGAAATTCGTAATAAAAATAGAGAATTGCCCCATGAACCAATGCAATGAACACCCACACAAAGCAGTAAAACCTTAAGCCTATTCCTGTTAGTAATGGGTGTTTCATCTCTTAAATATTCGTTGCTATTCTAATGCAATTATCGTTGAACAGAATTAATTTCTGCTCCACCAAAAATCACAGAACCTTTTATTCTTAATACTTTACTTTCATCTTTCTGAGAGCTCTTTCTATTATCGGAAAAACCACCAAAAATCACGAAGCTTTCATTGACTACCGTCCAGTCATTGGGTACATGAATTTCATGCCCTCCAAACATACAGAAGCAATCAATCGTAGCTCCTTCTGGCGCCAATACTGCATTGTCTAAATACACTTCAGATCCACCGAAAACTGCAGTCATTTTTCCACCTTTAAAATTCTTAGAAGTAAACGATTTTTCAGACCCTCCAAAGATGGATGTAGTCTCAAAAAAATCATCGTCAATCTCACCTATTTTCTTGGAACCAAACCTGCTTCTTTTCAGAAAAATAGAAAGTCCTATGGCTATCAAAATAACTGGCCACCAGTCTCTCATTCTGATGCGAGGTATGTCAAATATTTCAGGAGCTAAGAACAAGCCTCCGATAAGTAAAAAAACAAATCCTTCTCTTCTACCGGTAGCTATCATAGCCGCTCCAGCTAGCATCATAATGGCTTCCCAACCGAATAAATAATATGGAATAAAAGAAGGAATTAAGTCTAAATTTCTAAGAAGAAAAAAGGACCCAAGTCCTACTAAAAAAACGCCTAGCCAAGCTCTTTGATTTTTGTTTCCTGAATTGCTCATGATCGTATTGTTTTATAATGATGATTCAAAATTGAAGAATAAATAGCGACACTAAAATAACAAATCGGTAAGTGGTGGTTGTGAATCGGTAAGCTGCGGAATGAGTCTTACAATTGAAATTTCGTAAACTATATCACCCTATTTATCATA
>CAYGTD010000417.1:0-2794 GCA_964352725.1 uncultured Roseivirgaceae bacterium | reverse complement strand
ACAATAGCAATTACAACTAGAAAGATGGTATTCCATTTTGCCGTTCTCCACACAGAAGTTTCGGCTCTATCTGGTTTACCAGCCCCTAAATTTTGTCCCACTAAAGTGGCTGCTGCATTGGCCATCCCCCAAGAAGGCAAAATGGTAAAGACAATCATTCGAAAAGACATTTGATAGCCCGCTATTGCCTCCGTTCCAAACTCCGCTATGACCCTAACGAGGAACAGCCAACTCAAAGACTCCACGATGAATTGACCTATGCCTCCTATCGAAACAGATATGATCTCTTTCATCGTCTTGAATCGCACAACGAAGTTCTCCCACGTTATTTTGATGATAGAGCTGCCGTTCACCAAGTGCACCACTTGATAAATAACCCCAACAGATCGACCAATGGTGGTAGCAATGGCAGCTCCTTCTACACCAAAAGCGGGAATTGGTCCCCATCCAAAAATGAATATAGGATCCAGAATCATGTTGAGTCCATTGGCAATGAGTAACGACTTCATGGCGATAGATGCATTTCCTGCTCCTCGAAAAATACCATTAATTAAGAATATCAAAATAATGCTGATATTCCCAGCATACATAATTTTGGTATATCCCGCACCCTCTGAAATCAGGTCAGCATCACCACCCATTAAAGAGAGGATCTCATCAGCGTAAAGAAATCCTGGAATACCCAGAATCACGCCAACAACGATAGCCAATAAGATAGATTGAAAACCAGCATTGGCTGCTTTCTCAAAGTGCTTCTCTCCCACTCTTCGAGCTACTATAGCCGTTGCAGCCATACTTAAGCCAACCGCTACAGAGTAAATAATCATCAATGGGGATTCCGTTAAAGCCACTGTAGCAATGGCATTGACGCTAATGCGTGATACGAAAATCATATCAACGATTGCGAAAAGTGCTTCTCCAATCATCTCTGCTATCATGGGAATAGATAGCAAAATGATTGCTTTATTAATACTTCCAGAGGTGAATTCAGTTTCCTCTCCTTTTAGAGCTGACACAAATAGTTTGTAAGCCCTAGATATAGTTATTCTAGATTTTGTCATTACGAAAATGAAGTTAAATTTTATCCAAAATCTGTGCTGATCTGGATGCCAGTAAATTGTTTTGAAAAGAATGGATGGTCGAGATACCCAGCCTAAGGGTTACCCTCAACGAACGAGGGCGAGGAAATTGCTATCTCTGTTGTAAACTTCATAATAACGCAATAATAGTCTATTTCTTTAAACTAAATAAACTGAAATGATCAGTTCATTAAAAATTTGACAAAATCAAATCATCTTATTGTGCTAAGCTTACACGTATCAATTCCCCAAAAATCTTCTTTAAATACAATTTAAATCATCAATATTGTTTATTTTGCCCTTCCATGGAGCACGATTACAGCCTATTGGTGGAAAATCTTAAAGGCAGGCGGTATGATGAGGCACTACGGGAGCCTGTACTTTCGGAAGCTTTTCACCAATCTAATTACCCTGACTGTCTGAAATACGCATTAGAATCTATGCTTGAAATAGATGCCGCTTATGCATATAAAGTGTACAATAGTTCCAGAAGAATTCACGAAAAAATAGCCAAAGAACTAGCTAGAAGAGGATATTTAGTAGATTATAGATATCAGGGAGCTCTAAAAACGTATTCCAACATTCGCCTTTATGGTGATGTTGAAATTATTGTTTTGAAAAAGAACGTATCGGCTAAACCGCATATGGAAATGCAAACATTAGCTCGTGAATTATTAGATATTCTCTCCGGTGATCCGAATTTCAAAACGATAGATTATAGCGATAAGACTCGCATTCGCATCACGGCCATGAAGCCTACCTGTGAAATTGATATCCTTCCATCAGTTTGGATCAATAGCGCTGAATATGCTAAAACAAAAAATGAGATTTACAGAGGAATTGCAGAATTTGACTTCAAGAATAAGAAGGTAAAAAAGTATCTCCCATTTTTGAATATTGCAAGAGTAAATGCAAGAGATCAACAAACCAATGGGAATTTCAAATCACTAGCAAGACTTCTAAAAACATTGCGTGCTGATTCAACCGAAAAGATTGATTTGAAGGATTCTGAAATCTATGGGATGCTTTATGCCATTCCTATTGACAAACTGAAAATAGATCAAAAGAAGATACTTTCACTTCTTCCACTTGTCGAAGGGCTTATGGTGAAGTTGATCAAAGATCCAGCGATTTTTAACGGTATCTCTTCTCCTTCTGACAAAGACAGAGTATTTGCTGGAAAGCCAGAAAAAAAGAGAGAAATACAGAAAATGCAACGCGAATTGCATCGACTTAAAAGTGATCTGAAAATAGCGTTAGAAAGTCAAAACCTAAAACTAGATTCCGATATTGAATACGATTCCTCTATTTAAATCAGACCTGCTCTTTTTAACAGCGCTTCTGGTTTTGGTTCCTTGCCTCTAAACTTCTTATACAATGTCATTGGATGCTCCGTACCTCCTTTGCTCAAAATATTCTCTTTGAATGAATTAGCAGTTTCCTTATGAAAGATTCCTTTCTCCAAGAATAAGGAAAATGCATCTGCATCTAATACCTCTGCCCACTTATAGCTATAGTACCCAGCTGCATACCCACCTGCAAAAATGTGAGTAAACTGTGCACTCATATTAGTTCCATCTACAGAAGGAAACAATTCCGTAGGTGCGAAGGCTTGATTTTCAAAATCTATAACACTCGTGACTGCTTTAGACTCTTCCAAAGACATAGAATGCCACTTCATGTCCAGTAAGCCAAAGCTAATTTGTCTTACTGTT
>CAYGTD010000416.1:0-2795 GCA_964352725.1 uncultured Roseivirgaceae bacterium | reverse complement strand
TCGAACCGGCGACCTACAGCTTGGAAGGCTGTCGCTCTACCAACTGAGCTACACCCGCTTATTTTATTTGTCCTTTCTAATACGGAAGCCTTGGTGAACTTCAGACAAACAATGTGGGGAGAGAAGGATTCGAACCTTCGAAGGAATACACCAGCAGATTTACAGTCTGCCCTCGTTGGCCGCTTGAGTATCTCCCCAAAAAAAATTAAATACTAAAAGAACATTTTCTCCCATTCTTTCTGGAAAAAGGATTGCAAAAGTATATGCTTTTTTGAATTAATCAAACTTTCATTTAGAAGATTAATATCAAATTCATTCATATTTTTGAGCTACTCAAAAATAAATTGAAAAATAATGCTAGAAGTAATCGTAGATGAAGATAAAAAGCTATCCATATCCTCTAAAAAGGAAGATATATATATAAATGGCATTAAGATTGATTTTGAGATTGAAAAGATTGACGAAGAGAATTTTAAAATTTTCAAAGACAATAAAATTTATTCTGCAGAGATTATAGAGAAAGATGGAAAGAATTTGATCCTTAAAATCAATAATCAAACTCTAGAAGTAGCCGTGACTGATCATATTGATCAGATGCTCTCTAGGTTAGGAATGGATGTAGTAGCATCAAACGCAGTGAAAGAAATCAAAGCTCCTATGCCAGGTGGCATTTTAAGTATTGAGGTCAATGAGGGAGATGAAGTAGTGAAAGGAGATCCACTACTAATTCTTGAGGCAATGAAAATGGAGAACGTGATTAAATCACCTGGAGATGGAACTATCCAAAAAATTCATATTTCAATGAAAGAAAATGTTGAAAAAAATCAAATCTTAATTTCTTTCGCATAAAGAATGCTCTTACTTGTTTACCTGAACGTTTGTAATGATTAAAGAAAGTGAAACTTTCAAAAAGACTAATTTCAAATCCTCAGAATTAGCTAAGGAGTATGAGGAATGTCAATTTGACCAATGTGACTTTTCTAATGTTGATTTAACAGATATTTCATTCATAGAATGTGCTTTTAAAGATTGCGATTTCAGTAATGCTAAGCTTACCAATACATCGTTTAAGGATACTGTTTTTACTCACTGTAAAATGTTGGGAATGCATTTTGACGATTGCAATAAATTTTTGTTAGAGATGAACTTTACAGATTGTGTTCTGAATATTTCATCTTTCTATCAATTGAAACTAAGGAATATTCGATTCAAAAATTGTCAATTGCATGAAGTAGATTTTAATAATGCCGACCTTACCAGCGCCTCTTTTGAAAATTGCGACTTGCTGAATGCGATTTTCGATAACACAATCTTGGAGAAAGTAGACTTTAGGACTTCATTCAATTATTCTTTTGATCCTGAATTGAATTACATTAATAAGGCTCATTTTTCTAAGGAATCTGTTGTTGGTTTATTGGCAAAATATGATATCTATATTTCTTGATAATTATTCAAATGATCTTTCTTTCACCGTTTAGGTGGAGCTTAGTCAATAAAGTATAAATAGTTCGATATCGAAACACACCGTTCGGTATTGTACAGTTAAAAGCATCTTACTAAACTTTACATAACTGAATATCAAGTACTTAATTAAAATGGCATGAGCATTGGTAGGTTCAGGGCAATCAAAACTTAACAGACCATGTTGAAAAATTACATCGTGACAATTTTGCGTCACATTCAGAAGAATAAAGTCTTTTCATTTATCAATGTTCTTGGATTAGGCTTAGGAATGGCTGCTTGTTTGGTAATTGCACAGTATGTGAATTTTCATAACTCTTTTGACGATTTTCATTCAAACGCTTCCAATATTTTCAGAATAGAAGGGCAAGCGTTCAAGAATGGAGCTTCTCTTGGACCAACACCAAGAGTTCCAGATTTATTACCTCAAACACTAACTGAACAATCACCTTTAGTAAAGCAATCTGTTCGTTTCTTTGATTATAACTATGCTAACAATACAATCATATATAAGGCTGATGATCGCCAAGTGAATTTTGATCAAGGAAATGTTTTTGTATCTGAACCTTCCCTTTTTGAGATGTTTGATCTTCCTTTCATTGCTGGAAACCCTAGCAAATTCAATGAACCTCAAAAAGCCATTTTAACACAGAGCGCATCCTTAAAATATTTTGACAACCCGGAAAAAGCTATCGGAAAATCGTTCACTCTGAGCGGGAATAATGGAGGACATGAATATGAGCTAGTTGGTGTACTCAAAGATCTTCCTCAAAATTCACATTTCAATTTTGAGGTATTGCTTTCTTACCCATCTTTAAAAAACTATATAGAGAAACCTTATAGCTGGACAAATAGTAGTTTCATCTCATATATCCTATTGAAGGATAAGATGGATAGTGAGGAAGTATTGAGTGACATCCATCAACTATATGAGGCTAATATTAAAGAAACAATAGCTCAGAGTGGTTACTCTGTAAAATATTTCCTTAAGCCTTTAAAAGAAATTCATCTAGACGACAATTCATGGTCTTTCAAAGCTGGTGTGGACAAAAAAATAATTTTCATACTGAGCCTAATTGCTATCGTAATTTTGGTGATAGCATGGATCAATTATATGAATCTTTCTTTGATTAGAACAATGGAGCGATTGAAGGAGATGGGAGTGCGCAAATGCCTTGGTTCATCTATGAAACAACTTACACTGTTGTTCATTTTAGAAGCATTTGTAATGAATATGATTGCCTTTTTCGTGGCTCTATTACTCACTCAATTTGGAGAAAAATAACTATTGGAAGCAACTGACCTGCCTATCTCTGCTCTCATGGACATGGGAG
>CAYGTD010000415.1:0-2801 GCA_964352725.1 uncultured Roseivirgaceae bacterium | reverse complement strand
TAAATATCTATATACATACTTAAATTCTCCATCAGTTGCTCTCTCAACCTTATTTGTTTTGCCATTTTTTGGCTCTGATCTAAATAATTGAGTGACTGATCATAATTTGACTTTTGCAATGATGATTTAGCCATCAAAAAATACACTTCTGAAATTCCCTTTTTATCTTCAATTTCTTGACAGGCACTCAAAGATTTCTCAAAATAATATGCTGCCGAGTCATATTCTTTTCTATGAAGGAGAATCTCCCCAATGCCACGCAATGAAACAGCTCCCCAATTGATGTTCCCTTTTTTTTGAGCAAGTGCTAAAGCTTTTCTGAAATAGCCCATAGCCTGATCAAATTTCCGTTCTTTCAAAAAAGTAATTCCAATATTGTTCTGTGAGTAAATTTCTTGAGGTTGATTATTTGTCTCAATCGCCATTTGATAAGCTTCATAAAAATTTCTTCTAGCTTCCTCAAAATTCTTCACCTTGTCAAAGACAAGTCCAATATTATTTAGCGTAGTGGCATATCCGTATACCTGCTTTATTTTCTTCTTCATTGCTAAGCTTTTGAGAAGGTATTCTAGCGCAGTTTGGTAGCTCCCTAAATCATAGTAAAGTAATCCTATGTTGTTGTAGCCATTATTAATCAGAGATGAGTCCGAAATAATTAGAGCAATTTCCAATGCTTGCAAATTAAAATCTAATGACTGATCATAGTCTCCTCTATAGTAATGAACTCCTGCCATCAGCCTAAGCGAGGTTGATATATTAAATGAGTCTTTAAGTTGATGAGCAATTTTAAGAGCCTCATCTCCATATTCCATTGCCTGATCAGGATAGTTAAGCCAGATATCTAATAGAAGCTGATGAAGAACTGTAATACGTGCTGATGGGTCCGTACTTGCCTTCAATACATTTAACAAACTATCGGAACTTTGCCCATAGTGAGGGGTAAGACTCACTATAAAAAGGATAATCAATGTAGTATACTTCTTCAAAGGCGGTTAAATCAATACTTTAATATACAAAGATTAAGATTATACACGGTAGGTAATAAGAATAATTAGTGCCACTAGTACAAAATACAACCAGATGTTACAAGCTAAATAGTGATACTTTTTAAGTGTTCACCCATTTTTTTATTGTGTTCATGGAATTAATTTCATCACCGAGTAATGAAGTATCATATTTGAAAAATCAATTCAAATTAATTAAAATGAAAAAATCAATATTACTATTTTGTGTAATCGCAACCTTAAGTTCATGCGTGTATTCACTTTTCCCAATTTATACCGACGATACTTTAGTCTTTAAAGAAGATTTATTGGGGAAATGGGCAACCAATGAAGATGGGTCAGAGTATTTGCTCTTCGAGAGCACCAATGATAAGAAAGAAGATGAAGCAGAAGAGAACCAGCAAAAATATTCTATTGAAATACGAGAGGGCTTTACCATGAGTTCCGATGATCCAATATCCATGGTCATTAATGGAGATACCATTTATGATGATGTGATCATAAAGGAAGAGATGCTTAGAAGACTTGCTAAAATTGAAAGTCCAGAGAAACAGCAAGAGAGCATTGCCGATAAAGTAGTAGAAAAAGTAAAATCAAGTTTTAAGGATAAGGAGTATAACGGAACTGTGGCTGTTTATGACACAGAGAAAAGCTATAAATTAAAAGCTGTAAGTAATAAAGGAGAGCAGAATTATATAGCTCATTTAGTTGACATTGGTGGTGACCTGTTCATGGACACCTACCCTGTGGCAGATTATAGTTCAAGTAATTTCACTGACAATTTTTTCCCCGTTCACTCCTTTTTCAAAATAACAATAAAAGAAAATGAATTCATTTTAACTCATTTTGATTTGGATAAATTAAATAAGCTTTTTGAAAGCAATCTGATTAGGCTAAGACATGAAAATGTAGACGGAACAATTTTAATAACAGCTCAGCCTAAAGAACTCCAAAAGTTTATAGATAAGTATTCCGATGATGAATCGGTATTCGATTATTCTGAATCATATGCCAAGATTACACCATGAAGAAGCT
The DNA here is from genome assembly GCA_964352725.1 of uncultured Roseivirgaceae bacterium. Lineage (GTDB taxonomy): Bacteria > Bacteroidota > Bacteroidia > Cytophagales > Cyclobacteriaceae > Ekhidna. The sequence goes on along the minus strand of CAYGTD010000415.1, from coordinate 762 downwards.
ATTTAGGAAAATCATAAAATCTAGCTGGGTGCAGCACCTAATCTTCTGGGTGCTGTCGCTTTACACAATTGGAAGTTACTTTTCCATTTCCAGTTTCTTAAAGCTCATTGATTTTATTTATGCTGGCTTTTTTCATATCCCTCTTATCGCATTGGTATATATCAACTTGAGGCACTTGGTTCCTAATTTTCTGCAAAAGGAAAAGTACTTTCCTTTCTTCCTACTCGGTTTCTTCAATTTAGGCTTAGCCTACTTTCTACATGAACTTCTATTTGAAATAGTTATCCCATGGTTGCCGATTGATTTTTACATGGTGTCTTTCACGGACATTTCGGTTCTGTTTGGCATCTTTTCTATTTACTGGGGATTTACAACCCTACTCAAACTCTCCAAATCGTGGTACAAGCTACAGCAATTAGAAAAAGAGAATCTTGCCCTTGAGCTAAACTCCCTCAAAATGCAAATCAACCCTCATTTTTTATTCAATAGCCTCAATAGCATTTATTCCATGGCCTTGAAAAAAAGTAATGACACGCCTGGTGTTATTTTAGAGCTCTCCAACCTGATGCGCTATATGATCTATGAGGTTTCGGATGAAAGTGTGCTATTGGAAAAGGAAATTGAAGCGATCAATAATTACATCGATTTGCAAAAAATTAGAATGGAACCTGAGACAGAGATCAATTTTGAAGTGGCGACCGATAACGATCAGAGAAAGATTGCCCCTTTACTTTTCTTTCCACTTATTGAAAACAGCTTTAA
>CAYGTD010000414.1:0-2812 GCA_964352725.1 uncultured Roseivirgaceae bacterium | reverse complement strand
GTCTTGTATAATCTATTTGACATCCTTTAAAAGTGGTGAGTCCTTTCCATCGTTGGAATATTTTTCCAAATAGAAACCAATTTTCCCCGAAGAATGCATCTTTACTATCGCGAACGCTTCGACTTTTCCGCCATTGGCCCCAATATGAAAGTGGATAAATGAGAATGAAAAAGAAAATGGCCAACTTGATCATCATCATGAAAAATTCTATATCCTGATAAAAAATGATGTTGCCAATTGCCAAAAGCATGAATACCCCAGGAAGAACCAATGCACCTACTAACGCAGATCGAAAATTTTCCTTTGATTGCTGTTTATTATAAGGAATCATTTCTTTATCAGAAAGAGCCCATTGAGCAAGTGGTTGTAATTCACCGCTTTCGATTTTTTTTCTTGCCTGCTTTGTAGTGAAGATCATAGAAAAATTATTTAGTAATCACCTTTTGTGACTCCTAAAGCTGAGTAATGCATCTGAAATATTTTGCGATTTTTACCCAAAAGCTCAATAACTGTTCATGAGTTGCCAAAACTTGTTCATGAATTTCTTTATTGAATTTACAAAAACTTCAATAAATAGTAAATGAAGCATCAGTCCTATTGAAATACAGGTAGAGAAAAAGTGACCGTAGTTCCACGGCCTACTTCGCTATCTATTTTGATAGTCCCTTTATTGGTTTCTATAAACTCTTTACAAAGTAGTAACCCAAGACCAGTGCCCTTTTCACCCTCCGTACCATAGGTGCTTTTGTTCTCGTCCAATAGAAAGATATTGGAAAGCCTTTCTTGACTTATTCCTATACCTGTGTCTTTCACCGAAATCCAAACTCGATCATTTTCCAATTCAGCTTTGATTTCAATTCTAGCTTGTTCTGGCGTGAATTTTATGGCGTTAGCAATAAGGTTTCTAAGAACTGAGCTTAGCATATTTCTATCTGCTACTACTGAGAGCTCTGCAATAATACTACAATCAAGCGCTATGGATTTTGCTTCTAAGCTCTGATGGTAGATCCCAGTGGTTTCCTCAAAAAGGTGATGAAGGTCTATCGGCTCAGGATGAAAAGGGATCGCATCTGTTTGTGAAAGAGACCATTTCAATAGATTGTCCAGCAAGACATTAATTCCCGAGGCAGACTTATCAATGGTTTGAATAAGTTCTTTCACACGCTCATCTCCTCCTTTTCTTAAGGCATAATCCAGCATTCTGCCTATTCCCTGAAACGACGTAATAGGTCCTCTTAAATCATGAGCCACAAGAGCAAAAAACTTATCCTTTGTTCGATTACTCTTCATCAAATCTTCCTGGGACTTATTCAATTTTTTGTTTATCGAGGTAATTAGTTCATTACTTATTTTAAGCTTCTTTTTTTGCTGCTGAGATTGCAAGTAAAAAAAGAGGACTACCATGGCTATAATGATTACAAGGACGATAATTGATGATGCGAATTGCTTGTCTTTCTCTAGGGAATCAATTTGATTTTCTTTTTCAGCCGTTTCATACTTCTCCCTCATTTCAGCAACACGTTCATTCTTTTCTATCCCCAAAAGGCTATCGTATAATTCCCGATGTAAGACGGCTAGCTCATAAGCTCTTTCAAAGTTTTCAAGATCCGCGAACATTTCAGAACCAAGAATATACGTATCCAAGAGTTTGCTTTTCTGCTTTAGTCGGGTAGCTAATGAAATTGTTTTTTCAAAATAAATATCTACTTGATCAAGATCCCCGAGCAGACTATAAGCATAGGTAAGCACCCCGTAGGAATCAATCATGGCGATACTATCCTTACGTATCTCTTCCAAGTTTAGTCCTCTTTTTTGATAGGCAACCCCCTTTTCAATATCGCCAAGCCCCAGATAAATAAATGCAAGATTGCCAACCGTGTTGGATATTAATTCACCATCCTCCATCTGCTCTCCAATAGCCAATGCCCTTTCCAAATAGTCAATAGCCACATCAAATTCTTCTAAATCGGCATATGGAAGGGCTAAGCTTACGTAGGCACTAGCTAAAGACTCATTATCTGATGTTTGTTTTAGCAAATCAGTGACCGTTTCTCCATACTGAATTGCCTCATAATAATCTTCAAGTTCATAATAAGTGGAGGCAGTATAACTTAAAGCTTCGGTGTAAATCTCTAAGTTTTTCTCTGGGTCAGTCAACTCCAAAATACGTATAAATGAAGCTAGCCCCTCTTGAAAGTTTCCTAAGTTATAGTTTGAGACTCCTAAAACCAGATTAGAGTACAAGTAGGTGAAACTAGTGGTATCGTCTCGAATACGAAAAAGTATTTCTTTTGATATATATGTAGATTTCTCAGGTTGATACTCAGCAAAATCATCAATGAGATACAAAAGATTCATGAGAAAATCGTTGTTCAGGTTGTTACTCAGCTGACTCGAAAACTCATGCTCACTCTCTTCCAGCATCATCATTAATGCTTCCGTATCTTCTGATTCAACGATATCAATCAGTGACTTTTCTTCTTGAGCGGATGCGATTAAAATCGAAAAAAATAAGATACAAAAGGTCATCGCCTTTGAGAGCTGCGTCATAACACTTTGAATCTTTTAAGGAATGTGCTTTTATACGTTTTGCCCAGTGAAACAGATTTTTCTCCAATCTCAATCACCAAGTCAGTTTCATCAATACTTGTCACATGATCGATGTTTACAATGCAGCCCCGGTGCACTCGAGCAAATTGGTTTGGATTTAATTTCTCCTCCAGCGAGTTAAGTGAAGCTCGATGATGATACCTCTTTTTGGTTGTGACCAATTCACAGTATCTATCCTCAGCTAACTCGATACATATAATAT
>CAYGTD010000413.1:0-2818 GCA_964352725.1 uncultured Roseivirgaceae bacterium | reverse complement strand
ATTATATTCAATTTGAATGCCTGCTTCTGCTAAATGCGGATAATTTTCTGATTCAAACGCTGCAAACGTACTACTTCTGATTTTTTGAGATCGATTGCCTCTTAGTAGTAACACATTAAAATATAGACACACTTCACTCACAATTGGATGTCCGTTCTGAGTAGCTGCTGCAATCTCTAGTGCAGTGATGAGATTTTCTCTAGCATCAGAGCGAACAAAACCAATAGGCATTTGCGCACCAGTAAAAATGACTGGCTTATTTAGATCTGCAAGCATATAGCTGAGCATAGATGCTGAATATGCCATTGTATCAGTGCCATGAAGTATGACAAATCCATCGTACTGTGCATAATTTTCCTCAATGATATAGGCCATGTCTTTCCAATCCTGCAACCCAATATTTGAAGAATCAATTGGAGATGGGAAGGAGATGACAGTTAATTTAATGCCAAGATTTTTTAGCTCAGGAACTCGCTCAACTACTTTACCGAAATTGAATGGTGCCAATGCGCCAGATTCGTCACGCACCATTCCAAACGTTCCTCCTGTGTAAATTATCAGGATAGATCGTTCTCCAGTATCATTAATATTTACAATTTTATACTTCAATAGTATGCTTACTTAATTTAGAAGGGAAAAATAGTGCATTTGCATTGGTTGTAGTAAATTCATCCACCTCTTTAATGGATAATTTCAAATACTCGGCTACCTTTTCGCCAACAAGTCTCACATAGGAAGGTTCATTCCTTTTTCCTCTATTTGGAGTGGGGGCCAAATAAGGGCTATCTGTTTCTAGGACTATTTTACTTTTATCTAAATCTGGAATGACTTCATTCAATCCCCCATTTTTAAAAGTAGCAACACCACCTAATCCTAAATAAAACCCCAACTTAGTGATTCTATTCGCTTGATCTATAGAACCTGTGAAGCAGTGGAAAACACCTTTCAGTCCTTTATCAGCATAGTCTTCCACTAAGGATATTGTTTCATCAATCGTTTCTCTACAGTGAATAACTATTGGTAAATCATATTTTAAAGCTAATTCACATTGAATCTTAAATGCTTCTTTCTGTTCTTCCCAATGTGTTTTATCCCAATAAAGATCGGTTCCCATCTCACCTACAGCTAAAAATTTTCTTTTGCTAAGCCATTCCTCTACCTCATACAAATGCTTTTGAAAGTCCTTTTTAACAGAACAAGGATGAAGTCCCATCATAGCGTAGCACATGTTAGGGTATTTTTCTTCTAGCGCTAGCATTCCATCAATTGACTCATGATCAATATTAGGCATAAGAATCTTTGTAATTCCTAAATCCTGTGCATGCTGAATTACCTCATCAATGTCCTCATCAAATTCCGCTGCGTATATGTGGGCATGTGTATCGATCATAGTGTTTTAAAATTGAATCCTTTTCCTGAGTAAAATGAAAGCATTTCTGGAAGAATTTTCTTTAGATTTTCATAAGCCTTCTCGCTATCATGAAAAACTAGAATACTTCCTGGCTTAGCCTTCTTTAGTTTAATGATGATTTGATTACAATCTAAGACTGAAGAAAAATCCCATGTAAGATGGCTCCACATAATCATTTCATATTGATCGTTCAACGATTGAATTTGGCTTCTTTTTATTCTTCCGTATGGAGGCCTAAATAGTTTTTTTTTATCTCCATTCAATTCATTTATCAAAATCTCAGCTCTCTCTATATCTAGCAGGTAGTCTTCTAATGAAGACTTCCACCCTTTCAAGTGACTAAATGTATGGTTTCCTAGTCTATGACCCTTCTTTATTAAGTCTTTCGCTATCTCTGGATATTGTTCTAGCTGTTCTCCAATACAGAAAAAAGTGGCTTTTGCATTCACCGTGCTTAATTGCTCGATCACCCACTTTGTCACTTCAGGGTGCGGACCATCATCGAAAGTGAGGTATATGGAATTATCAGATTCCTTTTCCCAAATTAAAGAGGGATACCACATGCGAATAAACCATGGTGTCCTTACGTACTGAATCATTTATTTTGAATGCGACAGGAAAGCATGGTGATGTCATCATTATAGGCTCGGCTTCCCTTAAACGTATCAAGTTCATCTACGATCGATGTGTGGAGGTCCGATAGGTCCACTGGAAACTGTTTTTCCATGATCTTTATTAAGCGATCAAACCCATATTCTTCGTCTTTTTCACTGAATGTCTCAGTGAGACCATCTGTATAGGTAAAGAGAAGGAAATCATTTAGGTAGCTGATCTTCTTAGTTTCAATAAATGGTAAAGGATCAAACATGCCAAGAACTGTTGTACCATCATTGAGCAATGATATTTTGTTCTCTTCTTTTAAAATGATCTCGTTGTGCCCACAATTAATGTATTCTAGATCATTCGTCTCAAAATCATATATTGCCGCAAAAAAGGTGATGAAATTCTCTGCATTCCCACTTCTGTAAGTAGTGAGATTAAGCTCTGTTACAATCTCCTTTAAGTCCTTTGTGTGTCGAATTAATGTCCTAAGCGATGCTTGAAAATTAGACATCAACAATGCCGCCGGCACACCCTTTCCAGAGACATCCGCTATACATGCTAAGAATCTATGCTCATCGATTTGGATGTAGTCATAGTAATCCCCTCCAACGTCATGGTGAGGCAAATAAAACGCTTCCATTTTTAGCCGATCTGTATTGGGCAGTTCTTTTGGAAATAGAAAGTTTTGCACCTTTTTCGCAATTTCCAATTCCCTTTTGTAGGCTTCCTGCTCTATTTGTTGCCGAGCCAATTTCTTATTTTCAATGGCCACCAAAATAATATTGGTTAGCGCATTCAAAAATC
>CAYGTD010000412.1:0-2820 GCA_964352725.1 uncultured Roseivirgaceae bacterium | reverse complement strand
AATGATTCCTTGGTGAAATCTATTTGGGTCGCACCATTATAAAAAAGCTCAAGTACTCCAAACCCACCAAGCTTGAAATAGGCATATTGGCCTTTCATTTTCCGACAAGGTATCAATGACTCTGAGGATATAAGAAAATTCTCATTGTCGAACGCCTTCTCAAAAGTTGATTTTTCTAGGTAAATGTCACGATCAGTTTCTGGCGTAGCGTAAATTTTGGTCAATTTTAATTGACCCGTTACCTTATCTGAAATGGCCCAAACCGAACCTGCTTGTAATGATCTTCTGGATATAAACTTTTTAACAAAACTTTCAGCTGTATCCTCTGGGTTCTGATATTTTAAGTTTGTCAGGCTTAATTCATATAAAACAGATAGCAGTTCAGTTGTTTGTTCCATTGGCTAGTAAAAACTGGATACGACAGTAGTCTTATTAAAGAATTCAAGATAACCATTTACGTCTGAAGATACTTCACCAATACTCAAAATACCTTCTAGTGCTGCATGACCCATATTTAATCCACTCTTAATAGCATTGAGTTCTTTCGAAAAATCTTCTTCAAGATATAGCACCCTTGATATACAGTTAGCAACAAATGTATCAGTGGGATTTTCATGCGTTGCAAGACTAGCAGCCATACTTGCATTGTTTATCAATTCCTCATTATTTCCTTTCAAGATGTTAAGAGATGTGTTTTCTTCTACTCTTCCCACACAAACTAAAGTTCCATTTTCCTCAACAGATATAGGGTCTCTTACAATGTCTTCTTGACCCTCACGGTAAATACCAAAAGGAAAGCCCTTAGAAATATTAAAAAAATCAGAACTCGCAAAGCGATCGTCAGTATGTTGTTCAACAATCTCCTTATAGACTTCAAAAGCTGGCTTCCAATTCAATTCAATTATTTTATTACCCTCTGTTTTATTGGCTACAAAAGGTCCTGCAATTTTTCCCCAACCATGTTTCACCCCAAGCTTTGTACTCCATTCTGATAAAAGAATTAGACCTGCATTTTGGTAAAATCCATCATTAGTGAAAATGCATGGTTTTTGTTCAAGTGTAAGTGAACCTGCGCCACCACCAACATATGAGATATTACTCCAATACTTATCATAAAGTGTATGTAAAAAATTGGGAATATCAGGCGACAATCCGTCTACTAGCACAAGACTCGACTTTTGATCATCACTCATTTCTGGAAGCTCATTAATGAACTTTGAAGACATATCTTTTATCAAATAAGGTTTACTTTTTGACTTTATGACTTTCAGAATTGCGCCTTTATCTAGCGAACTCTCATTATGTAAGATCATTGGAAACAACCCTCCTGCGATAATGATTTTCTCTTCATTGCATTTGAATATTAATTCTCTAACATCAATATCTGAGTGCTCTGCAACTAAAAGCATATTTACGTGCTCTCGCGATAAAACCTCTAAAATATTCTCTATTGCTGTGTTTTTGATGTACATAATTAAGTAGAGTGATTTTATACCGCCACAAAAGAAGCATTCACTTATCTAACAGATTTTGGCTTGACGATGAGTTGCAGTTTTTTCGGGTTGAATGGTATCTAAGCTACATTTTCCGACAAAAAGGCCTGTTCTAATACTTCAATACGGATTAACCTTTAATAGATTCAAGTCGTCGGATTCATCATTTGTTGACTATTGGAGGGTCATACTTTCGTGCTGTAAATACTAAATGTCATGGAAATACTGCAAGTAAACAATCTTAAAAGCACACTCATTAGCATATTGCTTTTGACCTCTTTTCTATCAAAAAGTCAATCATTCGATTGCAATTCCGACCTATATCAGGTTGTGAATGGAAATGAACTAAAGGTTTTAATTCCAGCTACGGGCATCTACCAATCGGTTGGAGTTTCTAGCATTAGCTATAATGGAGCTGGTTTTAATTCTGAGGATGGATATATCTACGGAATAGGAGACGGCACAAAATTAGTTAGAGTCAATAATGTGGGTCAGGCAACAGACTTAGGATCCATATCAGGTTTTTCGGCCATTTCCTATTCTGGGGATTTCGATCTAAACGGAAACTGGTATTCGTTTAAGAAAACCGGAGCGGGATGGATCATGAATAAAATTGATGTGAGTGATCTTCCAGCAAGAGCAGAAGAATATACAATTACAGAACTAAGTGGGGCTGCTACTCCTAGCAATACTGCAGATATGGCATTCAATGCTATTACCAATAAATTTTATGGTATGAGTAGTGGGATTCTGACGGAATTTGATCCATTTAATAGAACAGTAAAAGCAATCGCAGATTATTCCAATCAAACAGATAAAGGAGGGTTTGGAGCCGCTTGGTCAGATGAGGATGGCAACACTTATTTTTTCAATAACGGATCAGGTAAAATTTATAGAGCTGCATTTAGTGTGCAAGGTGAGATACTTTCTTTTGCTTTCATTTCTACTTCACAGCCAAACGGATCTAATGACGGAATGGGGTGCGCTTTGGCTCAAGCCCCTGTTTTTCCTGAAATTTGCGATAATGGACTGGATGATGATGGAGATGGATTGGTAGATTGTGAAGATCCAGACTGTACAGCTTCTGAAACTTGTGGTGTGAGTGGTGTGATTTACGGGTCTACTTACGCATGTACGGAGAGTATAGCTACCTATCACACCTTTTTTACTAATAATTCTAACCTAACTAATACTGTTACTATTACTGAGCAATTACCCGATGGGTTTGTATTTGTTCAGGACTCACTTTCATTTGATGCTGGTGGTTCTTCCTCTTTTGTTTTTCAGCCAGTAGAAGGTAATGAAGGAACATTGAAATGGGGACCAA
>CAYGTD010000411.1:0-2824 GCA_964352725.1 uncultured Roseivirgaceae bacterium | reverse complement strand
GTGTATGATTTTGTCCAACTTAATAAAGGTACTATAGAGCTTGAAAGTGAGGTAGGAAAAGGAACCACCTTCAAAATGAGATTCCCTGCGAGCATTTAGTTGTCCACTTCTTTCAAGCGACCTTAAAGGTAAGAGTGAATACAGTTCCTTCACCTTCTTTGGATAAAACCTCCATTTTGGCATTATGCTCATCTATGATCATTTGTGAAATAAACATTCCTAAACCAGTTCCTTCACCAGGTTCTTTGGTGGTAAAAAATGGATCTAGCATTTTTTGAATAACAGCTTTACTCATGCCCATTCCCGTATCGGATATTTCAATAACTATTTGATTGTCTAGGTTTTTAGTTTTAATTCTAATTTGCCCTTCATTTTTAATTGCCTGCTCAGCATTGTTTAGGATATTTGTGAATACTTGATGAAGCTTTCCCTCATTTCCCTTAATGGAAATCCCCTCCGCTTCATACTCTTTTACAACCGTAATATTCTTTGGTTTAAATCGACCACTAAGAAGGGCAAGACTATTTTCTAAAATCTGATGAATATTACAGGACTCATTCATTTCCTCTCCTGCTCTACTAAAATGAGAAAGTCCAGACACAATAGTTGACGCTCTACGTACTCCTTCCTCAATAGCAGCAAAATAATCCTCGTATTCATGTTCTTTATGATCACTGCTGAGTTTATTTTTTAGTGCAATTGTTCCGTGCTTTATGAAATTCAGTGGGTTATTTATTTCATGACCAATACCTGCCGCCAGAATACCTAAGGATGCCATTTTTTCAGCCCTTATTAACTGTTGTTGAGTGGACTTGAGTTTGAGATATCCTTGCTCCAATTCACTATTTTTTTCTTTAAGCTCTGTAGTTCTTTCCTCTACTTTCTGTTCCAAGTCTTTGTTGTAGGATTCAAGCTGTTGCTGATACCCACGAATCGTGGTAATATCTTCCGCAAAAAAAGTAATTCCCACAATTTTCTCACCATCGTAGACCCGATTCTAAGTAAACTTGAAAATAATGTCTTCGTGTAAAGTAGGATAGGTAAACTCTACTTGAAACTTCTCACCTGAGAGTGCACGATCAAAATTTGCTGAAAATAGCTTAGCTTGATATTTGTTTTTAATAGAACCAAGTAAGTCCATCCCTTTGGTAAGCTCATACCCTTCATTAGATTTTGAAGAGGTATTAAAGGATTTATTAAATGCTATTAGCTTCTTTTTAGTATCAAAAAGGCCTATAAGACTTGATGTACTTTCAATAATTGATTCCAGATTCGCTTTTTCTGTGCGTAAGTTTATTATCGATCTTGCAAGATTTCTCTTCATGTAGGTGTAAAGAAATATCGAAGATATGGCCAGAATTAAATACACTAGAAATACGAGCTTAAATCTATCCAGAAACTCTGCTATCATAAATGACCTTTCTACAGATACGATAAGCTGGTGATCTATTACATCGATCAAGGTTGATGAATATAAGATCTCAGAGCCTGATATGGGATCTTTGCTCGAAAACAAGTAAGCATTTCCTAGTAATTTCAGGGTGTCCGGATCCTCGTAGATGAGGTTTGTCGACCCTAAAACATTTTTATAATTCATGGGGTCTAGTGGGTACCTTAGCTGAGTTGTTCCAAACGCATTATTAATTAAATGAATCTGATATTTTGAATCAAATCCAAATTCATTTAACTCATCTATCATTGTGCTATAGTCAATGGCTGAAGTATTGACTGCTACTATTTCATTTTGTGCATTGAAAATAGGTACTCTAATTGGCAATATCCAATCCGACACATTTTCGAAATAATAGTTTTCTCCAAGAGTCAATCCTCTATTGGTCAGAGCTAATTGAAAGGAGCGCTTGGTTCTATCAGATGAGATTAAGTTTGGGAGAGAGTTTTCAATGGGGAGACCAGTAAAGGTCATTACTTGACCTGTCGTATCAGCCAACCCAAAAGCTAATAATTCCTTCTCATATACTTCCAATGCTCTATTCGCATAATCAAGCCTTTCTTGACGATCTTCAATTTCGACTAGTCGACTTCCAATACTGAGCAGACTTAATTCCCATTGATGAAAACTTAATTCATAATAACTACTTATTACCTTGGAGGTATACGTAAGGTCATTTATTCGATCTCTTTTAACATCATTAAGGACGTACAAAAATCCAGCTGAAACTGATACAGTCAAACTGACGATTAAAAGAATAAAAATTCTTGTAAGGGACCTTATTTCTGAGAAAGACTTCAAAACAAATTTTATAGTAAGAAAGATAACTAAACACTTATAAAATAGTTTTTAAAATCTTTTTAATACAGTATTATAAACCGCAAACAGTAATCAATCCAGCTGCATTTGATTGAACGAGTTGATTAAAATCTGGTAGTGTCATAAGTAGTCCCCTCAGCAAAAGAAGAGAGCCTGATAGAATTGCTATTAAGGAAATCGTATTAGGAATAAACCTTTTGAAACGAGTGGCGAGCGATGCTCCCGTAATGGTAAATAATGCCAAGGCGGGAATAGTCCCTAGCCCAAATACAATCATGAATAGAGCAGCTTCCGTATAAGAAGGAAGCACAATAGCTCCAGCAGCAGCTACATAAGTAAGACCACACGGTAAGAAGCCATTTGCAGCTCCGCTTAGCATCCATCTTTTTTTTATTGATAATTGCCTAGATAATACTTTTCTGATTTGTTTATTGAACCAAGAGTTGTAATACCAACTCTCTAGTCGATTTCTAAATTTAGGAATCCCGTAAAGCAAAATAAGCGCAGCTCCTAAAACGATAGTGATCACTTTTTGCAATTCCATCAACTGAATGG
>CAYGTD010000410.1:0-2841 GCA_964352725.1 uncultured Roseivirgaceae bacterium | reverse complement strand
CGTGAGTATATTGTTGAAACAATTTGGGGTGAAAATGATTACTTTAAAGGAAGAAGTTTGGATGTGTTTATAACTCGTCTCAGGAAATACCTTAATGGGGACCCACTTCTAGAAATTCGAAACCATCACGGTGTTGGTTTCAGTTTAATAATTAAATAAATTAGATTGCCCGATCAAAAAATATTTTCTATGAAAAATCTCCTTTTAGTATTTGCTCTTGTTTTTGTTCTATCATGTAGCCAAGACGATGGTATATCTGGAACTCGTTTCGTTGATGATGTCTTTGCGGAAGCTGACATTACATTTGATGTGAATTATGGTGCAAACAAAGGCTTGGCTGGTGTTAGCTCAGATCTTTATTTAGATATTTATGAGCCTGCAGGAGATGGCGGAAAAAGAAGACCAACAATTGTTCTCGCTCACGGTGGAGCGTTCGTTAGTGGTACTAAAACTCAACTAAGAGAAATGTGCGAAGCATATGCTCGAAAAGGATATGTAGTTGCTTCCATCGGTTATAGACTTATCAATGACCCGGGTCTTTTGGAGAGAGACTCAGTCAATTTTACTTTAGGTTTCACCGAAGCAGTAGTAATGGCTATTGGAGATATGAGAGCGGCAATTAGGTACCTAAGAAATGACGCATTGAATGGTAACAATTATGGAATAGATCCTGAGATGATGTTTGCCGGAGGAGTTTCTGCCGGAGCAGTTATGGCGAATCATGTTGGTTATTGGGATGAAAGTGAGTCTATTCCTGATTACATGCAAGATATTCTTGATGACAATGGTGGGTTTGAAGGAAACACTAATAGTGTTAATCAATCTTCTGAAGTTAAAGGAGTCATTAGTTTTTCAGGTTCATTATTTGATGAAAATTGGATGGACGCCTCAGATCCCGCAGCTTACTTTGTTCATGAGGAACTTGATCCAGTAGTACCATGTGGATACCAAGGTTCTAGTTTATTTCCTTATTTAGTTTTTGCTTATGGTGCGTGTGAGTTGAGTCCAAAAGCTTCAGAATTGGCAATTATTAACGATTTTGTGCTGCTTGAGGGAGTAAGTACACATGTGGGCTACCTCGGAAATGAAAATCCAGACACTTCTTCCGACTTATACATTAACCAATATGTAGAAGCTTCCGCTGCGTTTTTAGCTGGGATCATTGCGAATTGAATTTTCGTGTTTTAAGAAATCCAACAATGGTGCTTAGGTCGTAGTTGATAAAAGATAACTGCTAATAGTATTTTATTAGGGGTTTTATTAACCAACAACCAACCGTATAAATGAGCGCAACCGTTCAAAAAAAAGCAATCAATTTAGAGTGGGAAGACTCCCTAAAAACAACCACTGTAAAGTATCATATTGCTGGTGCCTGGGTAGCAGTAATATTTAACCTGGTATTTGGCGCTACTGATTATATCAATGTCACTCATCACTTTGAAGAATTCTTCATATTTAGATTAGCTGTTTCGACGATTACAGCGATTCTTTTGATACTAAGAAAGCCTGTTGGTTTTTCTGCAGATTTTCTGATTTTCATTCCCTTCCTATTCATTTCTATTCAAAATGCTTTTATGTGGAGCTTGATGGATGCTGTTGATCTCCAAAAACATACATTGGCTTATATAGCCCTATTCATAGGAGCTGGAATGCTTGTTCTTTGGAGAATCTACTGGTCCGTAATAGTGGTAGCGATATCTATTGCTGCAAATATTGTCTTTATGATGCTGAATAGCACATTGCCACTGAAGGAAATTTTAGCAAATGGAGGCCTATTGACCGGAACAGTGATGATTTTCTCAATTATCTTAATTCAAACAAGATATAATCTTACGAAGAAGGAAATAATATCTCGACTTGCACTAAAAAAATCCAATAAGGTATTGAGTGAGCAAAAAGTAATTATTGAATCTAAGAATAAGGATATTACTGCAAGTATCACTTACGCGAAGAGAATTCAGGATGCAATACTTCCTGCCAAGGATACGATTAAGAAATACCTGAAACATACTATGGTTTTTTATAAGCCACGAGATATTGTAAGTGGTGATTTTTATTGGTTCAGACACATTAATGGATTTTCGTACCTAGCTGCTGTAGATTGTACTGGACATGGGGTGCCTGGAGCTTTTATGAGTATGATAGGAAATACATTGCTCAATAAATTAATTCCCAACTATAATACTCCTGCTCAAATCTTGAATGAGATGAAGAAGGAGGTGATCAATACACTTGATCAAACAGGAGCTGGTGATCAAAAAGACGGAATGGACGTAGCGCTGTGTGTTATTGATCATAAGAAAAAGACTGTTCAGTATGCAGGTGCCTATAATCCACTTTATTTAATAAGGAATGGTGAAATGATTGTCACAAAGGCGGACAGGATGCCAATTGGATCTTTTATTGCTGGATTTGATAGGGATTTTACCAATCACACAATTGAGTTAAAGAGGAATGATACCATCTATATTGCATCAGATGGGTTTCAAGATCAATTTGGGAAGGATGATGATAAGAAGTACTCCTCAAAACAGTTCAAAAATTTCCTTTTGAAGATTCATGAATTTGATATGGAAGAACAAGAAGCACTTTTGGATAAGGAACTGAAGGAGTGGAAGGGAGATACAGATCAGCTTGATGATATTTTGGTAATAGGAGTAAAATTCAAATAATTCTATGACGTCAAATAAAATTTTTCTTCGAGAGCCATCTAGGACTACCCCCTTCGTTAAGGTCCACCTTGGAACTGGTGAAATCCTAATAAAAGGACGCTCAAGTCCTGAGAATACGCTCGAATTTTACCAGTCTATTTTCAAAGCAATTAATTACTTAGGGATAACC
>CAYGTD010000409.1:0-2847 GCA_964352725.1 uncultured Roseivirgaceae bacterium | reverse complement strand
TTTAAACCACAAGAAATTCTTCACAACCTCGGCGCTCCCATTTGGGTAGATCACATAAGCATTTGAGAGTTTCGCTTCTGAAGTGCTTCCTCCTGAAAGAGAAACATAATCTTTGAATTTTAATTTTCTCTCGTAAATAATGTTGTTGGGAAAGTATATCTCACCTCGAACTCTTACTGTTTGCAATTCCTTAGGAATACTTATCACATCCCCTTTTTTTAAAATTAAATCAATTGCTGATCCAGGATTCCTATTTATTTCATCCAGCTTAATAGCAATGGCTTCTCTTCTATTAATGGAGAATGAACCCTCAGCAGTTGTGCTATCCAATTTCCCAAGATTCTGAATCCTAATTTTTTTTACCTGTGAAGCTTGTGCTTCATCAAAATACTCCGTTTGACGGATTAATGTTCCTCCTTTTGGGTATGCTTCATCTGTATAGCCTCCTGCACGATTTACAATATCGGAAATTCTATCGTATTTGGTATTCAATACATATTTCCCAGGATACAACACCTCACCCTCTATTTCTACTATTACTTGATTTTCATAAAAGGGGGACTTACGAACCACTACTAAATCAAACGGCTTCAAAATGAAAGATTTGTCATCACTAGTAAGACTTAAGTTTTCGCTTATCGGTAACGTAAATAATTCTGAAATATTCTCCGATGCTTCATTTTTATCAATTACTCGACGAGCCACTTCCACTGTTGACTTGGTGGCTGACTCCCTAAACCCTGAAGCTAAATAAATTAGATTTTCGAGCGTCATACCCTCTACATAAGTATATGATCCTGGCTTTTGAACCTCGCCCTGGATAGTAATCGAAAAATTTTCTTGCAAATCGTAAATTGATTGAATCTTAATCAAATCCTCAGACTGAAGAAGTAAATCATTTGACCCTGCTATCAAATCTTGAGGAGAAAAGGCTAAACTTGATAATGATAAATCACTATTTTGACGAACAACAATGGCTCGATTCATGAACACATCAGCACGAAATCCATCAGCTAATTCAATCGCCTCAGAAAGCTTCATACCTTCTTTCAATTCAAATTCTCCGGGATGATTTACTGCCCCTTCAATTCTCACTCTCCCAATAAACTGATTCTGAATAGAACCTATTTCTACTCTATCTCCATCCTGGAGCGTAAATGATTCAAATTGATCTCCTGAAATAGTTTCGACTGTTTTCCTGTTTTCTAGATTTCTTCTTATCGAAACACTTTTCTTGTAGGCGGTAGAATTAAATCCTCCAGCAAAATTCAATACATCATTAAAAGTTTCATCTTCAATTAACTCATATACTGCTCTTCGCTTAACTGCTCCATTAACAAATACTCTCTGATTATAGGGTTTAACCAAAATCTAATCCTGATCCTGTAATTTGATATTTTGGCCTTTTCCAAAAATAAGAAACTGATACGTATCCAGAGTTGTGATCAATTGCCCTCCTCTAAAGATTTTAATTTCTCTGAACGAGCCATTATTATTGGGCCCTCCCGCTAAGTAAAGTGCATTAAAAGCTGTTCCGAAAGATGACATCTGATAAGTCCCTGGCCTTTCTACTTCTCCAATTACATTTACACTAATGGTCCTCAATTGTCCTAGGCTTATTTGAGCGTGAGTATTATCACCTAGTGTGCTGTAGATAGACTTTAATCTAGCCTTAATTCTTGCATCAGCACGATCTATTGATAAGCCATTCAGATAGATGGGGCCAATATTCGGAATATTGATCGATCCTTCTGGAGAAATCGTTAATTGATATGTTTGTTCAGAAGCTCCCCAAACATCAATAATGATTTGATCCCCTGCTCCTAATTGATAATCTTTAGGTGTTGGAATATTTAAGCTTGGTTCAAACGTTAAATTTTTATTATTGAAAAACGATTGTCCGAAAATTGGCAGCCCAGAGTCCGACGTATTGTTTTTGCCCCCTAATGCCGAGAACGGATCAAAGGTAGTTTCACTATCACTTCGAGATCGATCAATACTACCAATATTGGAGGTTTGCCCACTTTGTGATTTATACTCAGCTATCCTCTGCCGGAGTTTTGATATTTGTGTCTCTGAAGCCCCCCTTGCTCTGGCTAAAATTTCCACTTGTTGCTCTGAATATCCGCTTTCTTCAAATTGCTTAACTAGATTTCCTATCTGCGCATCAGAAAGATCATCAATATTAGTATTCGCATTAAAATCTTGCCCAACTAACTGGGCAGAGAAAAAACAGATAATTAATAATAAAAATATCTTAAGAATGCATCTATTCATCTAGCGGTCTCAATTTGGAACGGCAAAACTATAAAGGTTGGATTTAATAAGCTCAATTTATTGTAAGAGAGTTTCGTTTTTTCATCATCTAACGTAACCTCTCCGCCTGCTTCTGTTACAATGACGTGAGCTGCTGCGGTATCCCACTCCATGGTAGGGCCAAATCGAGGATAAAGGTCTGCTTCCCCTGAAGCGATCAAGAGAAATTTTAAGGAGCTCCCTTTCGATACAATTTCTGGAGATTTTAGTTTTCTTAGATACTCCTCGGTTTCTTTACTCATGTGGGATCGTGATGCTACTACTTTAAGATTTTCTTGATCTAATGCCTTATTGGAAACTCTTAACTTACTCGTTTCACCATTTTTTAATGAGAAGGCACCATTGTTCTTTGAAGCCCAAAAAAGCTCATCCATGACAGGTACATATACTACTCCGAGAATCGATTCTCCTTTATGGATTAAAGCAATATTTACAGTGAATTCACCATTCTTTTTGATGAATTCCTTTGTCCCATCTAAGGGATCAACCATCCAGAAATATTCCCACTCTGATCGTTCCGCAAATGGAATG
>CAYGTD010000408.1:0-2851 GCA_964352725.1 uncultured Roseivirgaceae bacterium | reverse complement strand
AAGTTATGCTAATTCATCTCTAGAAGAAGACTCTTCTTCTGGCATTCTGAAATTTAGCTGACCGTTCAAAAACTCATCTGTTGCCGTAGATGCTGGTTTTGGCATACGCTCATAGAATTTTGAAATTTCTATTTGCTCTCTGTTTTCGAAAATTTCTTCCAAATTATCTACTGAAGAGGCAAACTCAGCCAATTTAGAATTAAGTTCTTCTTTTTGAGTAGCACTGATTTGTCTAGCTCTTTTTCCAATAATTGCAATGGATTCATATACATTCCCAGTTGGGTTTGCTATATCCTCGTTATCTCTTGTAATTATTGATGGATTTGTGTGCTGCATATCTCTTTTTATTTTGAAGATGCAAATTTAGTAATTTCTTCTATGCTATCCGCATAAATCTTTTCAGCTTCTTTTAAGTAGTCACTGTTAGGGTATTTGTCTACAAACTCAGTATAAAATTCAACTGTTTTTTTGAAACGTTCTTCCTGTCTAGAGTAAATACTCTGCTTAGCAAGATCATAGGACGTTTCAATATTTAAGAAGGCGACTTCTTCATTGAATTTGGAATCTGGAAAGTCATTTTTGAAGTTTTCATAAACGACCATTCCTGATTTATACCTTCTGAGTTTATAATAAAGTTTACAAGTCTCGTAGGCCTTTCTCTCCAATTTAACCTGCATTCTGTCAATGGTAATGTCGGCATCTTTGGCATATTCAGAGGTTGGATATCTATTTATAAAGTTTTGCATGGCGGCAATGGCTTCATAAGTAGTTGTTTGGTCTAACTGATAGTCAGGAGATTGTAGATATAATGAGTAAGCATGCATATATGCAGCTTCCATTACGTATTCACTACGTCCATAGATATTTACAAACTCCTGAAAGTGATAGGCACTTAACACGTATTGCTTCTGATAGTAATAACAATAAGCGATGAAAAAATTTCCTTTTTCAGCTTCTGCTGTTCCTCGAATAATGGGCAGAATATCTTCAAAAAGTTGAGTAGCTCGGTTATAATCTTCTGCATTGTAGTATTCAATCGCAGCGTCATACTTAGTTTTCCAATCGCCGGACTTCATGATTTTCCTGAATTTGCTACATCCAGCCACACCAATTACAACCACTAGAAGAATTAAAAATCGGATACCCCTCATATATTTTTTAAAAATCGAACGCAAAGCTAAAGTTTTAAAGTCTAAACAGAAACCTTAACAAGATGATTACCCATCACCTTTACGCTTTTTTAACAAACGTTCATTTTTTGGAGGTATTCCTTCTAGATTTAATATTTGATCTTTTGGTAGCTCTGGAAGTAGTTCTTCTTCTTTGCTCTTAATTGGTGTTGGTTTATCACCAAGTAAATCATCCAGAACTGGACGCTCCTCTATTCGCCAATTGAAACCATCCAATCTTTGTACACCTGCTGTTAGCTCATGAGGTGGAATGAAGCGAGCAGATGGCTTTACGTAAAATGAAATATTATCCAATTCTTCATTCACAAATCGAATGGTTAAATCACTACATAGAATACGGTTCATTCCCATCATTTCAGTTGGTCCTGGTTTATCCTCGTCCAGTACGTAGTAGATGCTTTCTCCATTTCCATTCACATCTATTTTATTGATTTTTGAATCAACAAAGTAGGCTTTCATTGTACGGCCACTTACTTGATTATAATTATATATAGTGTCCTCAGAAATGAGGAAACCTTACTGCAGTAGGGTCATTGATTTGATTTGTTCCTGCCTGATTTCCATGACAATAGTATCACCTGTAATTTGACTTTTCTGATTCCAAAAGACTGGGTTATTATAGAAGTACATCAAAGAATCGTTTAGAAAATAAGAAACAGAGTCGGCCACTCCTTGAAGGTTGTATCTCCAAATTTTTACGTTCGGATAAGCCAAAATTCGCTTTACAGAATCATATTCACTTTCTATTGATACAAGTGTATCTGCTGATAGATAAAGCGTGTCGGACTCCATTACTCGCTTCATTAGTGCATTTCCATACACTTTGCTTATTTCATTCTCCTTATCGTTGTATCCTTCATCACCAATAATGATCACGTCATCATTTTTGCCAATGAGTTTCACATTGCCTTTTGCAGAATAATATTTTCTTAGTTCGTCAAAGAAAAGCTCATCACCTTCCATGTAATAATCAATTGTTTCAATGTTGCCGTCGATAAATGCTGATTGATCCAATTTCGTTTTAAACTCTCCACCTTTAGCATGTAAAACCTGGTCATCTTCAGTGAAGATTTCGGTCCTACCTTCGGTAATAGCTACTTTGGATTTGGTATTGTATCTGAGTGTATCTGATTTGAGGGTGTAATCTGGCGCTACTAAAACCACATTTTTCCAGAATAAAGCATAGTTTTCTTGAGAATAGAAATACCCCGTTTCACTAGTCAAAGTATTGGTAGAGTCACTAAGTGTTCCTTTATTGAAGTAATTACCCACTTCCGTATCCATGTTGTAATCCAGAAAGTTGGTGACTAATTTTTGTTCGCCTTTGGTGTAGACTACATTGTCTCTTAGTTTAGATGTTCTATTATTTCCATTATAGATGAGTTTATCTGAAGTAATGGTTACTGAGTCATCAACAATTTTCACATGGCCAAAAGCTTCCATGATATTCTCTTTTACATAATAATAAGAGCTATCACAATACATAGTGGAAGTCTCTTGTGCAAAAACAACATTGCCTTCTAGTCTTCTTATCTTTTTTCCATCTTTTCTAAATTCAAATAAATCATCAGCTTTGTACTTTATTTTTCCTTTTCCTTGTGACTGGCCAGAGACCTTTACTGAGGTAAGAATGATTAAAATGAGAATGAAATATTGGAGTA
>CAYGTD010000407.1:0-2861 GCA_964352725.1 uncultured Roseivirgaceae bacterium | reverse complement strand
ATTCTAGTGCCTCTGCTCTGGTCGGTTTAGAATTATGTGAAATAAAAGGAACACTACCAATCTCCAGTTTATCTGAAGTAGAGAAAAAGGTCATGTTTTTTGGGTAGTTGTATAAAGAATTGACTAGGCATCCTTTATCAATAATGACATAAGATAATCCAGCTTTCTCTGCCTCAATTCCACAAGCCAAACCAATAGGCCCAGCTCCAATAATTAGTAAATCAATCTGCTTTGACATAGATGAAAGTAACAACTCAACGACTTTGAAAATTCCTTTATTAACTTAAATACGCCCTTTGAGTTCTTTCATCATTTTACTCGCGAAAACAAAATCATCTAATTCCTTGATGCCAGAATCGCCAATTTCATCCCTCGAGCCTTCCCAAAGCTTATGTCCCTGGTATAAGAAGTTAATTTTATCACCAATCTCTAAAACTGAATTCATATCATGAGTAACCACCACAGTAGTGGTATTATACTCATCAGTAATGTCTTTTATGAGATTATCAATTTTAATAGATGTCTGAGGATCCAAACCTGAGTTAGGTTCATCGCAGAAAAGATAGTTAGGCTTAGTGACAATCGCTCTTGCAATTCCTACCCGTTTTTTCATTCCACCAGAAATTTCCGAGGGCATTTTTTTATTAACATTTTCAAGTCCAACGCGCTCCAGACAGACATTCACTCTATCCAATTTTTCGTCTTCAGGCATATTGGTCAGTATGTTCAAGGGAAACATCACATTTTGCTCCACATTGCTACTGTCAAATAATGCGCCTCCTTGAAAGAGCATTCCCATTTCCCTGCGAACTTCAGTTTGAAGCTCCTTATCACCCAAAGTGAATTCTCTCCCATCGAATTTCACAAATCCTTTGTCAGGTTTTATTAGCCCCACAATACACTTGAGTAAAACGCTTTTCCCAGTTCCACTCGCTCCAATAATTAAGTTAGATTTCCCTTTTTCAAAAAGAGCACTTATACCTTTCAGTATTTCCTTGCCTTCGAATGATTTATGAATGTTTTCTACTTCTATCATGGTGTCAAAAGAGGGGCTAATAAGTATGCTAATAGATAATCTCCTGCAAGAATGGCGATACAACTGCTTGTAACTGCGCTAGTGGAGGACTGACCAACTTCTAATGCTCCGCCCGAAGTGTAAAAGCCTTTGTAGGATGAAATAGATGAAACTAAGAACCCAAAAAGAACTGCTTTAATCATAGCAAAGACAACAGCAAAAGGGATAAAAGTCATCTGAATGCCAAGAATGTAATCATTTCCTGAAATTACTCCAGAAAGCACTGCTGTAAGATATCCTCCAAAAATGGAGATGAATGCTGCCATCACAACCAGAATAGGAAACATCAACACGGCTGCCAGAATTTTGGGCAAGACCAAATAGGAAGCTGCATTTATACCCATCACTTCCAAGGCATCCACCTGTTCAGTGATCTTCATCGTTCCTAATTCTCCTGCAATATTTGAACCTACCTTTCCAGCAAAAACAATGGCAGTTATGGTGGGTGCCAATTCTAAGAGCGTCATATCTCTCACAACCAGAGCGATAACAGGATCAGGAATAAGTGGCGAAACAAGGTTATAAGCTGTCTGAAGTGTGGTCACAGCACCCATAAATGCAGCTACAATTGATACAATAAAAACAGAATTGTATCCGATTTTTATACTCTCATCAATGGTTCGTTTTGCATAGGTATTAAATGTTTCCAGCCTCACGAATATCTGACCGAGAAATAGAACAAACTTCCCAAGACTTTTCATGGTGATGTAATCAGATTTAGTGGAAAATTTATTTTACTCATTTCTCAAATTGTATTATTCTATTTCATTGCAAGCAATCTGCTTATTAATGAAATTTCAGCCAATGAGATATTAGCTTTGTCAAACATAACACGTTAAAGAATAACCAAAAAGGATACATGGATAATTCGGATAGATTGATTGTTGTTACAGGTGGTACGAAGGGAATAGGCAAAGCGATCGTTGAGCGATTTGCTAAGGATGGATGGACAGTAGCTACTTGCGCCAGAAGTGAAAAAGATCTGGATCAGTTAAAGGTAGAAATAAAGGAAAAGTTCGGCGCTAAAATTCGATGCTTTCGTGCTGATCTTTCAAAAAAGAATCAAGTAGAAGATTTTGCTGATTTTGTGGGTATGATTGCTAAACCAGTTGAGATTTTGGTCAATAATAGTGGAACTTTCATACCTGGTCTTGTGCATGAAGAGCCAGAGGGAGCTTTGGAAAGCATGATCGAAACGAATCTGTATAGTGCATATCATCTATCAAGAGCAATTATTCCAGGGATGAAACATGAAAAGTCCGGACATATTTTTAATTTATGTTCAGTGGCAAGTTTAATAGCTTATCCAAATGGAGGATCGTATTCTATTTCGAAGTTTGCTATGTATGGTATGTCCAAGGCATTGCGAGAAGAGATGAAAGAGTTTGGAGTTCGGGTTACGTCTATTATGCCAGGGGCTGTGCTTACTCCAAGTTGGGAGGGTGTAGACTTACCACCAGATCGTTTTATCAAGCCAGAGGACATTGCCGAAACCATTTATGCTACGTATCAGTTGAGTAAAAGAAGTGTGGTGGAGGATATCGTAATTAGGCCACAACTAGGTGATATATGATGTATACATACTGTAATAGTCTTACAACATACTCTCGTAGAAAAACGAGAGAAGTAATGATTGGTAATGTTCCATTGGGTGGAGATAACCCAATTCGAGTACAGTCCATGACCACCATTGACACCATGGATACGATGGGTTCTGTGGAACAAACACTACGTATGGTGGATTCGGGTTGTGAGTACGTGAGAATCACCGCGCCAAGTATCAAAG
>CAYGTD010000406.1:0-2861 GCA_964352725.1 uncultured Roseivirgaceae bacterium | reverse complement strand
ATATTGGTATTTAAAAATTAATATGAAAAACCCATGAGAAAATTCTCATGGGTTGTGTATCAAAGTTTCTTACATATATATTTATTAAGATACTATGATTTTGATTTGTTGATTGCGTCAACAGCCAGAGCGGCTCCAACAAATTTTCCAGCTTGGTATCCGACGTAGCTGCCTACACCAGGTGCTATTGCTGACCCTATGATTAAACCAGTTGCTGCACCAGCAGTGGCTCCTGCTGTAACTTTAGCTTGGTCACCAATTGTTGGTTCGAAAGTATCTTTTGAAGAACGAGGCATGTAACATCTCCCTTGAGTTTGTTTTACTTACCGTACTAATTAGTTAGCTAAGTAAGTCTATCTTAATCATAAATCACATCTAAAAAATTCGCAAAGCTATTTTATGCCTGAGATTAAATTATCAATTTTCGGTTCTCTCATTGGAAGTATCTTGATTTAATCATAAACAAAAAAGCACCAGATGAGGTGGTTCAAAATTTCTGATGGGAAATGAGGAAATGGGGTCAGCCACCATTTATGCTAGTATATAGTAATGCCACGAATCAACCGGGTAGACGTTGGAGGTGAGGTGTACCACGTACTCAATCGTGCGAACGCTCGGGTACAAATCTTTGATAGTAAAAAGGACTACCAACAATTTGAAGAAATCTTAGAAGAAGCAGTTGAGAAGTTTGGTATGCACCTCTTAGCATATTGCATTATGCCAAATCACTGGCACTTAGTATTGCATCCAAAGCAAGATGGTGACCTGCAACAGTTCATGTCCTGGCTCACCAATACTCACACGAGACGCTGGCACGTAGCCAAAGATACTGTCGGTCAGGGTCACTTATACCAAGGACGATATAAATCATTTGTTATCGAACAAGACCAGCATCTTCTTGCTGTGTTACGGTATGTCGAACGAAACGCCAAGCGAGCTAACTTGGTCAAAAAAGCCGAAACGTGGCAATGGTCTAGTGTTTGGCGCAGAGAGCAGGGTACCACCAAACAAAAGAAACTCCTTAATCCGTGGCCAACTACTATACCCAAGCACTATCTTCAGCTGCTCAATCAACCAATGACCGCTACTGAGGAAGAAGCACTTGTGCGTTCAGAGGAGAAAAGTATTCCGTTTGGAAAAGACAGCTGGATTGACAAAACTGTTAAGAAATACGGCATCGAGCAAGTCTTGAAAGGGGTGGGGAGGCCAAGAAATGGTGGCTGACCCCAATTTCCCTAAGGGAGATAATTGGTACGACAAATGGGGTATTAAATGTCTTGTCTGCCAATGGGCAATCGACCATAAAGAAATACCAGCATCATTAGCTAAGAATAAAGAGAGTTGGTATACCAGATATGATTTCGACCACTACTTTAATGTAAAAGGAGCAACGTTAAATAAGTGGGTGAGGAATGGAGTGGTAAAAGACCGCACTGTAAGTAACTATGGTAAAGGAGTACATGCACAGGTGTTCCTAATCAAAGACAACAAAGACTTCTTACCACCCAAGAAACTGCTTGAGTCTAAGCGAGGAAAGTTGGCAGGACAAAATGAATCTGAATCACGACTGTATCCATGGCATTGCTTTGGTGATCCACACGAAATTCTTAAAGGATATAAGATTATGGATTATCTTCGGGTGGTACCCCTTGAAGAAATGGCAAAGCGTGAAGAAGAGCAGAAACTTAAGTGGGAAAAGCGTCAAGCGCTTCGAGATGCTAAAATGAAGCGTAAGAATGAAAAACAAAGCCATAAACGGAAAAATCATAAAACTTTGGAATAAGTACTTCCAGAATAACCCAGAAGCATATGCTCCGTTGTTCTATGATTCTTTCAATAAGAACTCATTGTTATTTGTAGGAATGAATCCATCCTTCAGTGCAAGGGGTTTTAAATCAATCTTTAAGGATTCAGAGTATAAGAATTTAGATCCAACAAAGTTTTTCAAATGGAGTAACGTATCTAAAAAAGATGAATTTGTAGATCAGTGTATCGCTATGGATAAGTATGCATACACAAACTACTCACTTTATTTTGGTAGGCCAATAGAAATGGCAAAAGAACTAAATATGCCATGGGATCACATTGATTTATTCCTGTACAGAGAGACTTCTCAAACTAGCTTCATGAAGCGAATTCATGATAAAGGAAAGCTTAATAAGTTCGCTTTAGATCAGCTGGCTGTATTTAAGGAGACTCTACACACAGTGAACCCTAAATGTATTGTGGTAAGTAATGCATTTGGTTCACAAGTTGTTCGTGGCTATTTGGAAGAAGATCTGGTGTGGGATATGAAGAAAGGATTCCATTGGTATACTGGTATGGAAAAGAAAGTACCTGTTTTCTTTACCTCAATGTTGAGTGGACAGAGAGCTTTAGATAGGTGGTCGTATGAACGTCTTGTCTGGCATATCAAACAAGCGGTTAAATAACACGGAAAAAAGCGTAAAAGATTGACTTTTAACATAAATATGTTATTATATATAACGATGTTCTTTCTATATTTACCATAGCTGAAAGTGATCAAAACTTGAGCATTTTCAGCTATGGTAAACCTAAAATCTTGGGAGCCCTCTAGCAAATGACGAAAACCGAGAGGAAAAACCGTCATGGATAAGCAAGAACTGAAATTGGGTGCTCGCATCCTTGAAAACCTCCCAATCATGTCTCCGGACGTGATGCAGGAATGGATCGACAACCCTAAGGCGTTGAACAAGTTTCTTGCTGGTCTTGTGCCAGAAGAAGCTTCGAAGCCATATCTCCATCACCTGGAAACCATCAATCTCGCCCCGACCAAGGGCAAAGCGACGCTGGCCAAAGCGAAGAAGGTTTTCACAGGCTGGCTCGATGGTGACTTAGAA
>CAYGTD010000405.1:0-2868 GCA_964352725.1 uncultured Roseivirgaceae bacterium | reverse complement strand
TCTATGCATAAGCAAGTCTATGATAAACTTTACGCAGTAGCTGCTCAAGGGAATCCTAACAAGAATGAAAGAAAAGCAGCTTTCAAAGGGATTTATGAAGAGTATATCTCTCAGTTCTCTGAAGAGCAATTAGCCGAAATGAGTGATTTCCTTTTAGGAAAATACTTCCATGACATTGAAAAGGATGCAGTTAGAAATAGCGTGCTAGATTCTAAAGTGAGATTGGACGGTAGACAAACGGATGAAATTCGTCCAATTTGGTCGGAAGCTAATTACCTTCCTTCAGCACATGGTTCTGCCGTATTTACAAGAGGTGAAACTCAATCAGTGACAACAGTAACGCTTGGAACAAAGCTTGATGAGCAGATGATTGATGGAGCTATGTTCTCTGGATATAACAAATTTATCCTCCATTATAACTTCCCTGGTTTTTCAACTGGAGAAGTAAGACCTAATAGAGGACCAGGAAGAAGAGAAGTTGGGCATGGTAACTTAGCTCTAAGAGCTCTGAAGCCAATGCTTCCCACAGAAGAAGAAGGTAATCCATATACTATTAGAGTTGTTTCTGATATCTTGGAATCAAATGGTTCGTCTTCTATGGCGACAGTTTGTGCTGGAACCATCGCTCTGATGGATGCTGGTATCAAGTTGAAAAGACCAGTTTCAGGTATTGCAATGGGAATGATTTCTGATGCGAAAAGTGGTAAATACGCTATTCTTTCAGATATTCTTGGTGATGAAGATCATTTAGGTGATATGGATTTCAAAGTAACAGGAACTACTGAAGGAATTACTGCATGTCAAATGGACATTAAGGTAGACGGACTTTCGTACGATGTTTTGGCAGAAGCATTAGCTCAAGCTAAAAAAGGAAGACTTCATATCCTTGGAGAGATTGCGAAAACAATTACAGAGCCAAGACCTGAATTGAAACCTCACACTCCTAGAATGGTTCAGTTAAGAATTGACAGAGAGTTGATTGGTGCTGTTATAGGACCTGGAGGAAAAATCATCCAAGAGATTCAGAAAGAATCAGGAGCGACTGTAAACATCGAAGAAGATGAGAAAGGTGGAAAAGTAAGCATATTCGCTAGTGATGGTGCTGCTTTAGACAATGCTTTATCTAGAATCAAAGCAATCGTTACTCAGCCAGAGGTTGGAGAAGTATATGATGGAAAAGTGAAATCAATCATGCCATTTGGAGCATTTGTTGAATTCCTTCCAGGTAAAGACGGATTACTTCATATCTCTGAAATTAAGTGGGAACGTGTTGAAAACGTTGCTGATGTAATGGAAGAAGGAGAAGAGATCAAAGTGAAGTTGATTGAAATAGATAAAAGAACAGGTAAATTCAAGCTATCTAGAAAAGTGCTTTTACCTCGTCCACCAAGAGAAGAAAAGTCGGAGGAAAAGACGGAAGAGTAATCTTCGAGACACCTTGATTTTTTTCGCTCAGTAATGGGCACAAAAACCTATAAATTGGTGTTCATTACGGACACCAATTTTTTTGTTAAAGAATTATTATAAAAAGAATATGTCGATAGAGAAAGTAAAAGTCTTAATCATTGGGTCAGGTCCTGCAGGTTATACAGCGGCAGTTTATGCAGCAAGAGCTGGTTTGAAGCCAGTATTGTATCAAGGAGGTCAACCTGGTGGTCAGTTGACTATCACCAATGACGTAGAGAATTATCCGGGATATCCAGAAGGAATCAATGGGCCACAAATGATGATCGATTTTCAGAAACAAGCTGAGCGATTTGGTACTGAAATCAGAAGCGGAATGGTTACTTCTGTTGATTTTTCAGGATGGCCACACAAAGTGACAGTAGATGAGAAAACAGAAGTAGAGGCGGAAGCAGTAATTATTTCAACTGGAGCTGCTGCAAAATGGCTTGGACTTGAGAGTGAGCAAAGATTGAATGGGAAGGGCGTTTCTGCATGTGCTGTTTGTGATGGATTCTTCTTTAGAGGACAAGACGTAGTATTGGTAGGAGCAGGTGATACTGCTGCTGAGGAAGCAAGTTATCTTTCTAAGATTGTTAGGAAGGTATACATGATCGTTCGAAGAGACGAGATGAGAGCTTCAAAGATCATGCAACAACGTGTTAAAAATGCTCCAAACATTGAAATTCTGTGGAATACAGAAACCGAAGAAGTTTTAGGAGATGATGAGGTTACAGGAGTACGAGTGGTAAATAATGTAACTGGCGAGAAAAGAGAAATCGAAGCTCAGGGATTCTTTGTAGCTATTGGACATAAGCCAAATACAGACATCTTCAAAGGAATTATAGATATGGATGATCAAGGTTATATCAAAGCTGTCCCAGGAACTTCAAAAACCAATGTTCCTGGCGTGTTTGCTACTGGCGATGCGATGGATAAAATTTATCGTCAGGCGGTAACAGCAGCTGGTACAGGCTGTATGGGAGCGTTAGATGCGGAGAAATTTATAGCAGAGAAAGAGGTGGAGCTTCAGGAGGCATAAATTTTCTTTCAAAAGTTTTTTAAAACCCTGTCTAGCAATAGATGGGGTTTTTTGTTATTAAAAGACTAAAATTCTCATCTCAATATTTCTTTACCTTCCATTTTAGCTAATAATTGGATATCCTTTTAAGCGTGATCAAGGTTCGAAAAATTGAATTATGAAACTTTTAATGATAATTCTCGATACATTATTTTACCAACACTCAAAATAATGCTCAAAAATCTACTACTCACGGCACTAAGAAGCCTCAAGAAAAAGCCGACTTTTACTTTTATTAATATTTTTGGTTTGGCGATTGGCATGGCGACATGTCTAACCATTTTGCTATATGTGGATCATGAAACTTCCTTTGATGATTTTCAAAAGGATGATGTCTATCGCAT
>CAYGTD010000404.1:0-2872 GCA_964352725.1 uncultured Roseivirgaceae bacterium | reverse complement strand
CTTAAATGGCCTTACAGCCTTTAAGATCTTTGACGTAATGGATCCAATTGGAGATGCCTTCGCAGACATGGAGTTTACGGATGTGTATTTTTCCCAATTGCTGGACGACCCTGTGGCGGATCAAAATGTAGTGATGGTAAATGTGGGGTTAGAATCAAGAGCTGGAATCTCTATACTACTTGATTCAATAAGTAAGCATGGGCCAGCTGTTATTGGTGTTGATTTGATTTTTGATTATATGAGTCAAGACACATTGGGTGATTTCATGCTATCAGAGGCATTAGGGAGAGTAGAGAATTTGGTGATGGTTAATAAAATATCCAAAACCTATGGTAATTATACAGACGATTTCGATTCTGTAGAAATGTCACATCCACTTTTCTTATGGAATGCTCAACCTGCTTTTGCGAATCTTATAACAGAAGCAGAAGTGCAGGAAGATTTGAAAATGTGTAGAGAATTCCCTCCAAAGTTTACGACAACAGATGGAGTTGAGCATAAGGCATTTGGTGTAAAGCTTGCTTCCTTTTTAGATTCAGCAAAAGCTGAAAAATTTCTTGCCAGAAACTACGAGGTTGAAACGATAAATTACCGTGGAAATGTTTTAGACTATGGAGCTACAAAATTTGGTAATAAATACTTTGCCTTAGATGTATGGGATGTGTACGAAGGAAATTTTGTTCCTGAAATAATAAAAGATAAAATAGTTATTTTCTGCTTCTTAGGAGAAGAGCTTGGAGATAGAGAAAATTTTGAAGATAAATTCTTCACTCCACTGAATGAGACTTATATTGGAAGAGCTTTCCCTGACATGTATGGGGGCGTAATACACGCCAATATCGTGTCTATGATTTTGAACGAGGATTACATTTATGCTCTCTCTGAGGTGCAGCAATGGTTGATTGCTATCGTGATGTTATTTTTAAACATCATGGTCTTCACTTGGATCTATAAGAAATTACCGAAGTGGTATGATGGAATTACTAAGTTAATTCAGTTAGGGCAACTCCTAGCATTCATTTATATTATGATTTATGCAATGGATTTTTATTCCTTAAAGCTGGATTTATCGTACACTTTGTTTGCCATTGCTATTTCTGGAGATGGCTTGGAAGTGTTCTTCGGAGTATTTAAAAATATTCTCTCAAAGGAGGGAAGAAAAGAATTGTTTAGAGTATCGAGATTATAAAATTTGAAAAACACCACATATTAATTGGAATCATTATGAAAAAGTTAGTTTCTATCGCTATTACTGTTATGCTTGTTTTCTCTGTTGGCATTGCCAACGGACAAGGATATACATTTAGGGTTTTGGCCAATAAAGGTCAGAATAAAGTAAAAAAAGAAGGAGCCACCACTGCAATTGCCTTAAAAACAGGTGCAACTTTAGCAGGTGGTGACGAGCTTATTGCTTCTAATGGAGCATACATTGGTTTGATGCACAAATCGGGTAAGACATTGGAGGTTAGAACATCAGGTACAAAAAAAGTATCAGAATTAGAAAAATTGGTTAATACAAATACAGCTAGTGTATCTAGTAGATATGCACAGTTTTTAGCTGATAAAATGAACGAAAAAGAAGAGCCAGGTTACAGAAGTAAATTGAATGCTACAGGGGCTGCTAAAAGAGCACTTGCAGGAAATGAGGTTATTCAAGTTTTAGTTCCTTCAGAAGCTAACGTAATCGGCAACAATGCAATTATTAGTTGGGATATTCCTGAAGGAATGGATATGAATACTTTCGTAGTGACTGTGAAGAATATCTTTGATGAGGAAATCATGAAAGAAGAAGTAAATACAAATTTCATCAATCTTGACTTCACTTCTGAGCAAATGACAAACGAGGAAGGTCTTTATATTATCCTAGTAAGTGCAAAAGAAAATATGGAAGTTACTTCTGGTGACATAGGACTGAAAAGATTGACTGGTGAAGAAGCCTCTCAATATCAAGAAGGTCTTACTGCTCTAAGTAGTGATATAGACAGCACAAGTCCACTTGGTAAAATTATCTATGCATCTTTCTATGAGGAAAACGGACTAATTGTTGATGCTTTGACGCAATTAGAAGAAGCAATCAGAATGAGCCCAGAAGTAGATGACTTCAAAGAATTAAGAAAAGATTTGATTGAAAGAAGTAGTATCAAAGTATACGAAGAAGCAGGAGACAAGTAATATCAATCCCCTATTCACACTAAAAACCTGACCAGTAATGGTCAGGTTTTTTTTATTGCTTTATGTTCTTTAAATAGTATTACAAAGAGGGTTTATATTAAGATTAGCTTGTATAGATCTCTAGACTGATGGAAGGGTTAGCCAACTCATTCTGTAGTGGCATTTCGAATAGTACTTTTATTCAATATTTCTTCAGAAAGATTATGACTGATTACGGTTAGTAAATAATAAAAATTAGAAGTTTTTAGGAAGGAGAAATAGGTGGGGAAGATCACCGTTCTACATTAATATGCAAATACTTAGTTCGTAATAAATTACTTGTTCCTAAAACTCATGAGTGCTTCTTAGCTTTGGAATAATACTTAACTTCCTCATAATCGTCTACAGTAGAACTTTGATTGATTCTAATTTTTCTCGGGACGTGAATAATATAAAATGGATTGCAGTTTACTCAATTCTTTTAACGGAAAACAACTTAATTGGAGCTGGTTGTCTTTCCATGATCAAGAAATGCATTTGTATTTCATGAAATCTATGTATTCTTCAATAATGCTATTTTCTTTCCCTCTGTTTCAAACTTAAGACTTCATCCTAAAATTTGCCCGAACAATCAAAATTAAATCGAAGATGACTCTCATCATAATTCAAAAAAAGAAGCTGTCTCAAAAGGGGCAGCTTTTTTTCGTTTCTATTTTTTTTC
>CAYGTD010000403.1:0-2883 GCA_964352725.1 uncultured Roseivirgaceae bacterium | reverse complement strand
GGTAATGCCGGGTGCATTAGCAGATGCGTTCAATTCATCAACTGAGAGGCAAATCATTGACCGATCCACCTCGGGCATTTATGGAAGCAACACCGACACATTAATTGAAAAATCATTGTCCGTAGGTTTTGACACAAACCACTTTATAATTCCAGTAGCGTTTTCCAGCTTAGGAAAAGGATTGCTAGGCAATGATTTTCTGGAACACTTTGTAGTTTTTATTGACAATGATGAAGATCAAATAAGCCTTGTGCAAACCAGTGAGGTTGTAGTTGAGGAGGGCAGACCGTTCATTCCGGGTATACTTAATGATAGCCTTTGGGTAGTCAATCGCATCAATCAGGATATTTCACCAGTCAGATTAGGAGATACACTTCGATTTGTCAACGGAAAACAGCCTAGAGAAATATTCAGAGATCACTGTGACTACTTTCTAAATCTTGGAAACCTGCTAGATAGTGATTCTGTCTATGTCACAACATTAAACAATCAGACCATCCAAATAAGATGAAATACCTGCTAATACTATTCGTTCTTTCCAGCTCTACGACATTTTCTCAAAGCAAGGAGTATATCAAATTTGAATATGATGGATATACCTTCCCAATTCTTGTCCGAGGAAATATCGAATCGGGTAAAATGCTTGTCTTTCTACAAGGCGGGCCGGGAGAAACGTCCATTGATTTTGCAAGATCAGACTATCCTAGATGGAAAAAGACTCTGGAAACCGAAGTGGCCATCGCCTACTACGATCAAAGAGGTCATAATCAATCGGTCAAAAAGATTGATACCAACAAAATTTCTTACGACCAATACAGTCTAGACGCCATTGCCATTTCCAAAATGCTGAAGGAAAAATATGATGTGGAAATCTATTTGCTTGGTCATAGTGCAGGAGGCTATATGGTGCTACACGCACTCCAATATTTCTCAAATGAGTCTGGTTTCTTTGATGGAGCAATTGCTATAAATACACCCATCACCTCAGATCACAGTCCTGAGAGATACCAGTATTATCGCCCACTCTATTTGAAGAATCTTGCTAATGAAAAAATCGCTAGCAATGATAATATTGACTTCTGGCAACAAGAGCTTGACTGGATTAGCAGTATTGACTCGATTACCACAAGAGAAGGGGCCATTCGCTGGAATCGTACGGTAGAGCAAGCATTTACGCCTAGCAAAAGAAGGCTGACTCCCGGCATGGCGATGAAGGTGATCTTTTCACGACCTTACAATCCCATTAAATACCTCAATCGAAAGGACAATGAACTAATAGATGATTTACTTTGGGAAGATCGGAAAGACTTTCCCAGCTTTGAAAATTTGTCTTCCATCAATGAAAATTTACTTCTTATTACCGGGAGGTATGACGATGTAGCTCCACCTGAGGAAATGAAACAAGCGCATCAACTCATTGAAAATTCTCAGTTGATTATTCTACCAGATGCTGGACATGAAAGCTTCATTGATCAGCCAGAACTGTTCAATAAAGCCATCTTTAAATTCATTCGTTGATATGCGTGCAGCTCTATTGCTATTCATTCTTTTTAGTTGGTTCCAACCATCCGCTCAGACTATTTCTGATCAGTTTCATGCAGAAATTGATAAAGCCAGATTCCTAATACAACAGCACCAACAAATGACCAACGTCCCAGGTGTGCAGGTAGCAGTCATGGTAGATGGTAAACTCATCTGGTCTGAAGGTTTAGGTTTTAGTAAACTTGAAGAAAAAAAGAAAGTTACTGTCGAGACAAAGTTTAGAATCGCCAGCATCTCCAAATCTGTCACTTCTATGGCGCTTGGTAAGCTAATGGAGGATGGACGATTGAATATTGATGAGGACATTCGAACCTATGTTCCTGAGTTTCCTGAAAAGTCCTCTCCCATTACAGCGAGACAGCTAGCGGCTTCTGTATCCGGAATCAGGCATTATAATGCTAACGACCCAAAGTATAGGACCACCCACTATGTTTCTGTAGTTGATGCAATGGAAGTTTTTAAGAATGATCCACTAGATTTTGAGCCAAACACTTCTTACCAATATTCTAGTTATGGTTGGGTTTTACTAAGTGCTGCGATGGAACGTGCGGCTAATCAATCATTTTTTCAACTGATGGAAGAGTCTTGGAAAGCGTTGGATATGGATCATACTTCCTTTGATTACCCCCATAAGGAAGTAGATCGTAAAAGCACATTTTATGTACTTGGTAAAAAAGGAAAAAGGGTCAAAGCTCCTGAAGAAAACCGAAGCTATATGTATGCAGGGGGTGGCTATTTGTCCACTGCAGAAGACCTGACAAATATGGGTCATCAACTCATCACGGATCAGTACATTTCTTCTGAAACGCGAAAAAAGATTACCTCTTCTCATGTATTAATGAATGGCGATTCTACCTATTATGGATTGGGTTGGGAAACGGGTGTGAGTAGACTAAATGTTCCTGTAATTTATCATAGCGGAAGTATGCAGTCAGCAAGAAGTCATCTGGTCATCTATCCAGAACAAAATGTAGTATTTGCCTATCTCTCAAATACTGGAGATCAAATTTTCTTCAATGATCGTGAGGCTCAAAGTGTCGCTGAACTTTTCGTAAACAAGGTTATTAATAACAATGAGTTGCTCGCACCTAGCGAAATAGAGGGAATTTGGGAGTTTGAAACCACTTCCCTTCGAGGCAAGAATACCTCTGGGAAATTATCAATGGTAGACGGACAAGGCACCATTACTTACAAGCGAAGTAAGAAAGAAAAAACCTTTCCAATTACAGTTGTAGGGAAGCATGAAGAGTATCTCCATCTAATAGCCGTCAGTCCGATGTTTATTGCTTTCTACTTGAAGCCGGATGATGATCAGATTAAGGGAATTTGGCTTCATGACTT
>CAYGTD010000402.1:0-2889 GCA_964352725.1 uncultured Roseivirgaceae bacterium | reverse complement strand
TTGAACAGACTAATAATTAAACTGATTAGATTATGCTCTTCCTCCTCCGAAAAATCCGCCGCAAACTCATGGAAAAAAATAAATTCACTACTTATCTGCTCTATGCTATTGGAGAGATCATTTTAGTGGTCATTGGTATTTTGATTGCAGTAAATATTAACAATTGGAATGAAAATGTTAACAATCGGAAAAGTGAACTGAAGTATTTATCCAATATTCAGCTAGATCTGGAAAAAGACATCATTTTGTTAGAAGAGGTTATTGCATATAGAAAACAGAAGAAAGTTGGCGCTGACCTACTCATTGGCCATATGAATGGAGTACCTATCGCAGATGTTGATCAAGTGGCCTATCATGCCTTTAACTCGCTAATAGAACGTCGTTTTTCACCAAACAACACCACCTTCACTGAATTATCCAATTCAGGTAATCTCAATTTGATTTCAAAGGATACCATCAAAATCCTTTTGCTCGAATTACAGAATAACTATTTGAGGAATCTTCAAATGATTGAACATGAGACCTTTGATTATAGAGAATATGTATCCAGACCACTTACAAATCACATTGATTTGAATCGCCTAACTCCTCTATATTTGGGAGAGAAAACAGCA
Source organism: uncultured Roseivirgaceae bacterium (assembly GCA_964352725.1). Classification (GTDB taxonomy): domain Bacteria; phylum Bacteroidota; class Bacteroidia; order Cytophagales; family Cyclobacteriaceae; genus Ekhidna. The sequence goes on along the minus strand of CAYGTD010000402.1, from coordinate 2,275 downwards.
AAAGATCTTAAGCTCACAGCACAGGATTTTGAACCCTTACTTCAAGATTTGAAGTATAAAAATGGGCTGCAAATCATGTCAGATATGTCTGCAGGATTTAGGCCTCTATATGAATCAATTCAAACCAAGTCCGAAAAAATCATTGAACTGATTGACCTAGAACTCCAGAAAAACTAATGCTCATCCTCCTCAGAAAAATCATACCCAATCTTATACGTAGTGGATTCCCCTCCTTGGAGGGGATTAAGGGGTGGGTCTGATGAAAAGAAAAATCATTCCATACAACTCAAGACTAGTGCCATTAGCTAAAAGGCTAAGACAAAATATGACTCTTGGTGAAGTTCTGCTTTGGCAAGAAATTAAAAACAAACAGCTCGGTTTTCGGTTTAGCCGACAAATTCCGATAGATGAATACATTGTGGATTTTTATTGTAAAGAGCTATTATTAGCTATTGAAATAGACGGAAACACTCACACCTTTGAGGGACAAACCGAGAAAGATCAGGCACGACAAAATAAATTAGTTTCTTTTGGTATCACTTTTTTGAGATTTGACGATCTGGATGTCAAAACAAACATAAAGTGGGTAGTGAATGAGATTTTAAGAAAAATTAAAACCCTCCCCCAGCCCCTCCAAGGAGGGGAGTAACATATCGAAAAAATGCTCATCCTGCTCCGCCAAATCAGACGAAAAACACTTATGAATAATAAATTCACAACCTATCTGCTTTATGCTATTGGAGAGATCTTTCTTGTAGTAATTGGGATATTGATTGCTGTCAGTATCGATGATTGGAATACGGAATCGAAACAACGCAGCAGTCTAAATGAGTATCTAGTTACTTTGGAAGAGGAGTATCAAGTAAATAAACTAAAACTAGATGCCGTCAGAAAAATAAACACCCGAAACATTGAGTTAGCCCAAGAGCTATTGGGGTTTTTAGGTATTGCTGATCCTGAAATATCAAAAGATGATTTAGGCTATTTAGTAATGAGTGTCATAAATGCTGAAGTGCAGTATCGACCAACTAGCACGGCTATCGATGAACTGGAAACTTCGGGAAAACTTGAACTTTTAAAAAGCATTAGTCTAAAGAAAGGCTTGGTGGGCTGGAGCAGCGAAATGACTAAAATACAATTTCAGGAAAGAGACGAGGTGAGTCATTTTCGTATGAAACTGATTGACATAGCAATGGTCACAATTAACATGAGAAATGCGACCTATGAATACAAAGACAACTATTTCAACATATCAGAATCTAAGCTGAACACGTCAAGTTATGCCATACTCCAATCATTAGAATTTGAGAATAGCTTGGTTGGATTTATCGCATCAAGTGGCTTTCTTGAAGATCGATATGCCAGGCTTGACAAGCAGATCGAAGAAATTATTCAAGAGTTGAAAAAAGAATTGAATTAGAACTAATGCTCCTCTTATTCCATCAAATAAGAAATATTCGTTTGATTTAACACCAAAGACAAAACAACAAACCACGCTCTATGAAAGTCATTGTTGCTTCTAAGAATCCTGTTAAAATTAACTCTGCTGAAATAGGCTTTAGTCAGATGTTTCCAGATGAAATGTTTGAAGTGGAAGGGTTGGATACTTCTTCGGGAGTTTCTGATCAACCTATGACGAATGAAGAAACATTAACAGGTGCAAAAAATCGTGCATCGAATGCGAAAGAGGAGATCACAGAGGCGGATTTCTGGGTGGGTATTGAAGGAGGAATAGAAGAGACCCAAGATGGTATGGAAGCCTTTGCTTGGGTGGTTATTTTATCCAAAAATCAAAAAGGTCAGTCTCGTACGAGTACCTTTTACTTACCTCCTAAAGTCAGGGATTTGGTCCTTGAAGGCGTAGAACTGGGACATGCCAATGATCAAGTTTTCGCAGAGCATAACTCCAAACAAAAAGGAGGTGCCGTAGGCTCACTGACCAATGGTCTGCTTGGAAGAACAGAGTACTATGAGCAAGCGGTTATTTTAGCCTTGATTCCTTTTGTGAATAAGAAGCTATATAGTGCATAACCAGAATATAAAGATTCCTCACTTCCGTTCGGAATGAGAAGTGTGATTAATTATCTTGAATCGAATAAATCACTCAATAAAAAATTATTAAATCACTAAATGCTCTTCCTACTCCGCCAAATCAGAAGAAAAATGTCTATTTTCGACTCCCCTCCTTGGAGGGGTTGGGTCATTTCATAAAAGGTTAGTCGCACGTTTTTGAAAAGAAAGATTATTCCATACAATTCCCGTCTAGCCTCTCTTG
>CAYGTD010000401.1:0-2895 GCA_964352725.1 uncultured Roseivirgaceae bacterium | reverse complement strand
AGTGACTCTGAGTAGAGAAAAATTTCATCATATTTGCTTCCCATTTTATTACACGATTGTGTAAATCTATTTCAGGATAAGACACATGAGCATTCGTATGCTGAAGAGTTATAAACTCTAAAATTTAGGAGTCCTCGTTATAAACGAGGACTAGTGTCAGAATAGTCCTTTGCTGTTGGAATTTACTCTTGAAGTAAACCATTCATTAAAATGAGGAAGTTCACTTGGATGAATTACCTTTTTTGCTTTTAAGTACTCTTTGCGAATCAATTTTTGACAAAAGCTCACCTTTTCTATGACAGTTTTGTAATACTCAAGATATGAGGTCTTACTAGCGATGTTTTTCTTCTCCCAGTTCATAATGTAACTATTTAAATGGAAAATTCTTCCTGTTCTATCAATGGCTTGTCCTTCTTGTTAGCCGAGTTTTGAGAAGTATTTAAATCAATAAGTGTATTAATCTTTTTCTCAAGTAAACTCAATTGACTTTTCAATTTGTTGTTTTCTTCCTTCACAAAATCCTTGATGTGTTCTTCCTCTTCTTTGAGATCTTTTAAAGACACCTCGTTCATCGTGTTTACCACTATTGCAATGAAAATATTGAGCGTTGTGTAGGTGGCAATGAGTATGAAAGTGATGAAATAAAGTCCAGCGAATGGAACTCCATCCATAATAGGTCTGGCAATAGCTGATGACCAGCTCTCCAATGTCATGATCTGGAATAGTGTAAAAAATGAACTTCCCAGGTCACCAAAATATTTGGGATATCCTTCGCCAAATATGTTCACGCCAATTACAGCGAAAGTGTAAAAAACAATGGATAGAAGTACCGTTATCCATCCGATGGAAGGAATTGATTTAAGTAGTGACTCTATAATCAGTTTAAGTTTTGGGATGCTTTTAAGGAGGCGCAGCGTTCTAATAATCCGTAATGATCGGAATACAGAGAAAGAACCCGCTGCTGGCACAAGTGAGATAGCGACTATGAAAAAATCAAAAAGATTCCATGAGCTTTTGAAAAAGTCTGATCGATAGACAAATATTTTAAGGATGATCTCCAAAGTGAAAAGAACCAGTATTGCTAGATCAATAAAATCAATATATGATCCTACTGAATCCATTATAAAAGGAGAAGTCTCTGCTCCAATTAGGACAGAATTGAGTACAATTAGGGATACAATGAACCTGTTGAAAAAGGTCGATTCAAAAAAGACTTTCATTCTGTTTTGAGTGGTGCCAGCGTGTATTACGGTAGATATATTCATGGAATTTTTTGCTCTATCTCACAGTTGCAAGTACAAATTTCTTGTGGTTTTACACTAGATATAAAAACTAGAATGATGCAGGTAGATAGAAATACCACTTCAATGATGTTTATCGGTTTCCACTTCATTTTTCTAACCTTTAGTTCTACAATAAGACGAAAAAAAAGTGATATTGATTCATAAATAAACATTAAATAATATAATCTTATTCATTAACTATTACTTATGATTATTTATAGATCGGGAATTGTGAGGCATAAAAAAAGTCTAAACCTAAATTTAGACTTTCATACCGTGGATGGATAGTTCAGCTTTATGATATAAATTATGTTTTATCAGATACTGAAACAAGTTCATGATGACGCTTAAAAAAAAGGAGTGCTTAACACTGGTACTTCTCTTATGATCAACTATAAAGGGAGACAACACTGAAAGCTAATCCCTTGAGACTACAGTTTTTCTTTATTTCAATATTTGCGAAGTGTGTTCTTTCGTTTTGACCTTTTCTATCACTTCTTCTATCATACCGTCTTCATCAATAATAAACGTGCTCCTTAACGTTCCCATGTATTCTTTACCCATAAATTTCTTCATATCCCAAACACCAAATGCTTCATGCACAGATTTGTTTGTATCAGCAATTAAAGGAAATGGCAATTCATATTTAGCGATGAATTTTTGATGTGATTTTTCATTGTCTGTACTAACTCCAAGTACTTTATAGCCTTGCTTTAGAAGTGCATCATAATTATCTCTTAGGTTGCATGACTCTGCCGTGCATCCAGGGGTATTGTCTTTTGGATAAAAGTATAATACGAGTTTTTTCCCTTTAAAATCGGAAAGTTTTATAGGCTTTCCATCTTGATCAATACTTTCAAAATCTGGTGCTTTATCTCCGGCTTTTAATGTGATCATAATGTTTTTGTATAAATGGTTTTATTGTTTTGATTATCTACAACCTCTAAAATAAACTCTCCTTTGAAAGGAATGTTTTCAATGAGTTTTTGAGACCAGATTATCTTCTTTTTGGGTTCGTATTTCATGAGCACAAACTCTCCATTTAGTTCAGCACGAAATGATTTGATTCCTGAAAGTTCGTCATCAATACTAAATCTAAACTCAGCACTGTTTACAGCTCTGGCTGCTACCACAGGCGGAACAGAATCACTCATTATAGTATAACTCACTAAGTCTCTGGTATAGAAGGTAATGCTACCATCTTCATTCCAATCCCCTCCCATGTAATTGTATTTTTTCCCAAATTTGGAATAGACTGTTGCTTTTTCTTGATCGTACTTTAATTCTGGATTTAACGTGATTTTCAAGTTAGATCGAATAGGGTCAAGTGGATTTTGAAACTGAAATAGTTCTTGATTTTTAATACTATCCATTTCTTTTTCAAAGGCTAGATAAAGCGTATCGAAAAGAGATCTATGGCTAAAGTCAATCTTGAATTCCTTTTGGATATAGCTTATTTTTTGATTTGAGGGAATTGTTCCTACCATTTTGGTTGGGATTGTTTCTCCATCTATAAAAATGTCTTTTGGTGTTCCTCTTCTTAAATCCCATAGATAAAAATTAACATCATCTTCGCTGGCATATGGCGACAAGTTGGTCCACTCATCTAGTA
>CAYGTD010000400.1:0-2903 GCA_964352725.1 uncultured Roseivirgaceae bacterium | reverse complement strand
CACTTATGTTCATTTGCTCCAACTTCTCTTTAGTCATTTGTTCTTTTGACTTCTCTTGCTGTTCTTCTTCTTCACCTTCCTTCTGCTCACTCTCTTTCTGTTCTTGTTCTTTTTGCTCTTCTGACTTCTCTTCGCTTTCCCCTTCTTTCTGTTCTTCGTTTTCCTTATCTCCTTTCTCTTGGTCTTCTTTTTCTTGCTCGTTTTCGTCTTCTCCGTCTTTATTCTCTTGATCTTGCTTTTGATCTTCCTGCTGCTGTTGTTCTTGCTGCTCTTTGAGTAGTTTTTTTACTACTTCATAGTCATATCTAGCTGCCTGATTTGTTGGATCAGCTTTAATGGAGGATTTAAGCTGCTGGAGGGCTTCTTCTAGCTTCCCCGTATCTTTACTCATTACTCCAAGTTGTTGATAGGCAATTGATTTAAGTTGATTGTTAGAAGATCTACTTAGTTGATTGTAATTTGATTTTGCACCTGCTGTATCTCCAAGGTGATAGTGAGAGTGAGCTAGATTAAGTTTTATTTCATCTTCATCTAAATTCATAGAGTCCGTTAAAATTGCATATTTAGATAATGCTAATTCATAGTCACCTGATAAATAAGCTTTCTCGGCTTCCTTTTTTAACGTATTTATTTTAGCGATCTGTTTAGGATCATTTGTAAATACAGCTAAAAAAATTAATAATATTATCCTCATAATTTGATCACTTTCACTCCAAAAAGGACATCTATAAACATCAAAAGTAGTGCCAAGCCTAGAAAGTAGAAGTACCTATTTTGAGTGGAATCTACTTGTTTGGCATCACGTAGTTCTCCTTCTACATTATTGATTGCACTGATTAAACGTTCTACATCGTTTCTTGATTCATTTATCTCAAAATATTCTCCATTAGTATCTTCTGCCAGGTCTTCGAGTGAGGAAGAATTTAACTTAGTAATAACTTCTTGGCCTTGTCTGTCTTTCTTGAAACCATTCCTAGTCATGATTTGGCTACCTATTTTTGTACCAACACCAAGAGTAAATAGTTTAATACCTTCTGATTCTACATCCTTTGCCACATCTTCTGTGCTTTCCCCAAAGTCTTCTCCGTCACTTATTAATATTATGATCTTAGACTTGGACTGAGTGATGGTAGTGTCGTCTTGTGTAAGTTTTTCCAAGGCAAGGTTCAAAGGGGGACCGAAATCTGTACCATAATTCGGTACCAGATCTGTGTTTAGTGTTTGTATAAATAAATTGAGTGCATTGTTGTCATACGTAAGTGGACATTGAATGTATGCTTCGCTTGAAAACATGATTAGACCAATCCTATCTGAATTGAACGCTTCTACGATGTTTTTCAATTCAAATTTCACTTTTTCTAGTCTTGTAGGCTGCACATCAAATGCATCCATTGACTGGCTCATGTCTAGGCAGATGAATATATCTTTTCCTACTGTTTTGATTTCTCTGGAGGCATCACCAAAGCTGGGACCCAAAAGAGCAGTGATTATTAATGCAAAGTATGCGGTTCGTAATATGGTCTTTATAGCAGCTCTTCTAAATGGAAGACCCAATCTCTTGGTTGTGCGGATTACTCGCCAAATGAAACTGATGTAAAGCGTAACAAAAATTGCAATTAGTATTATTTCAGTTGTGCTTATTGAGTGTGCCCATTTCATTGTGGCAAATGTAAAATGATCAGACAAATCGCACCTTACCTTTTTTATTGATTAACATTTTTTAAGGATGAAACGTCAATTCGTAGTTTAAGAATTTGTGGATTTCCCTGAGTGGTCTTACAAGAGCAAATAATGTCCTGATATTTAAGATAGCTAGGACTAAATGTATTGAGGTCAACGAGAAACTGAGATCCACTATTAGGGAGTAATTGAATATTCTTGTCGATGGGATCAAAGAATTGATCATCAATTAATTTGCCAATATAGAACTTTGCGTTTTTGCATTTTAATGCTGTTTCAAGATAAATTATATTGTTTTCTCTCTTAATGACAATGGAATTCTCTTCCTTCAACTTTTCACTCATAAAATATTCTTTTAACCCAATTCCAGGATTATTTTTATGATATGGAATTTCAGCCTTAAGCCTGCTAGTGGAATAGTAAAGTCTTCTTATCCCATTTAATTGATCATTCTTATATTGAGTTTCTGCATATAAATCTCCGTTTTCATAATACTTTTTAGAAGTACCTTCTCTTTTTCCATTGACATAAGGCATCTCTAGTTGTACAGTCTTTCCGTCTTTATAGAATAAGTAAGAAAGGCCGTTTTTTACACCATTAGAATAAGTGACTTTTGTTTTCAAGATTCCATTCGCTGTGTAAGAAGAGATAACACCATTCTTTTCACTCCTAGGAATCTGTTTTTGTGTTTCTGTATCATGATTAAAAGCATTCTCTTTTTTAGGCATAAAGACGAATATGAGGACTGCAAGCGCTAAAAAGACCCATAAAATGTTGTAGTATTTGAACTGCATAGCATGAAATTAGAAAATATGAATAAAATACAATTACTAACAGCGAGTTAATGCTGTTTTTAAAATGTAAATTTTATATTTGCACTCCTTTTGAGAGAAAGGGTGAAAAAAATCAAGTTAAAAGGACTTGAGATATTCAGAATTTTATCCACGGAGAGATGGGTGAGTGGCTGAAACCACATGTTTGCTAAACATGCGTACGAGTAATCGTACCGGGGGTTCGAATCCCCCTCCCTCCGCATCCGGTTCGCTAGCTCAACTGGATAGAGCGCCTGCCTTCTAAGCAGGGGGTTCCAGGTTCGAGCCCTGGGCGAATCACGAAAACCTCACAGAAATGTGAGGTTTTTTTGTTTTAAAAGTGATGGTGATATAATTGAGATGGTATTATCTAGGCTTAGTTTGAGAAAAAGGAAAGACTAAGCTTAGCAT
>CAYGTD010000399.1:0-2906 GCA_964352725.1 uncultured Roseivirgaceae bacterium | reverse complement strand
AAGCAGAGTAATCGGCTATATCTGCTGGGATATCTTTAGTAGTCAGTTTTATCATTAGAACTCCGTCTTGAACAGTAAACGCCTTTGTAACCTCCTCTTCATTCAATGCGAATGAAAGACCTATTGCCTCTGGGGCATACCCAACTCCCGAAATGCTGTTTGAGAATAACTGGTAATCAGCTGATCCAGACTTTGCTTCAGTACCATAAGATCCTGCAGCGCTAAAAAAGTCAGAAGCATCTATTCCATTCATTTTTGCAATGATGTTTTCAGCTTTTTTATCGTTTCGTACTTTTCTCTCTACTTGATTTCTTACTTCATCCAAGTTAGCTACTCCTTCACTTTGTTTACCTGTCATCACTGCCACAACGTATTGGTCACCAATTTCTTTCACATCGGAAACTTTACCTATACTACCTTCATTGTATAGCCACAGAACAATGCTTCTAGCTTCGTTCATAAGGCCAACTCTTTGATCATTTTTTCTTACTCTCAAAGAATTCAAAACTCTCAAGCCTTGCTCTTCAGCTACCTTTCTAAATTCTTCAATATTACCTACGGAAGCTGAAAATAAATCTGCTTGCCTATAGCTTTCATTAATAGTCTCATCAGAAATAAAGAATTCCTTTCTCATTTTTGAAACTCTATATAAAATACTATCTCTAGTAACCTCATCTTTTCTTGAAAGCTTGTAAAACTCATAAGATCCGTTGACGATAGTTGGCTCTGAAACGAAACCTACTTCCTGACCAACTAACGATTCTGGAAGATTATCTTCATTATAAGTAATGAATGGATATGGATCGTCAGAATTAATGCTTACGTAGCTAGAGTCGTTCGTGGCTGACTCTAATGCAACTTTAAAATCAGCAACTTCTTCTTTGACTACTGCAGAGTCAGCACTAGATGCCTTCAAATCGAAAACAACGTATTCAATACTTCTTGATTCATCTCTTTTGAACTCTGAAGAATTATTAGAAATGTAAGATTTCAATTCACTATCTGTAATGGTGACGGTTGAATCATTCACAGATGAGAAGGGTACATATACGTAATCAATACTTGCAGAAGCATTTTGATTTCTATTTTCATCTTGTGCCTCATACTTTGTCACATAGTTAGTTCTTGTGAAAAGGTTATTATACTTCTCCATCAATCTACTCGGAACTAAAGACTGCTCAAAAGCAATCCATGAACTTTGTTGCGTTGGTGGTGCTTGAGAGAGGTTAGAAAGAAAGCCAGTTACATTCTCTTTTGAGAATTGTCCAGTTTGTGGATCTGCAAAGAACTGAACAATTTGAGGATGAATGTTATCTCCCTGAACCATATCAATCAATTCAGTATTGGTGACTTTCAAACCTAATTCATCAAATTGATTTTGATACACGTTATCAATTATCAGTGCATTCCACGCTTGACTTTTGATTTGCTCAGTTTCTTGTTGTAATGGATTTCTACCCGCATTGATTGCAAAGTTGTAGGAAAGCTCATCTACTTTCAGTTGGAATTGGGTATTGGAAATTGACTCTCCTGCCATTTCTGCAATGTCAGGTTCTCCACCCCCGAGTAAAGATGTGTTACCAATTAGGTCAGTGCCGATGAACGCTACCATCGTTACCATGATCGCTCCAACGACGATCTTACCCATCTTATTTCTTAGCGTATTAATTAATGCCATGTTTTCTAATGCTCGTTTTTGAGGTCGGCAAAAATAAGGAATATTTTATCTATTGACTATTCGCAAGAACATTTCAATAAGTAATAGATGAAAATTCTTATCGTGCAGATAATCAATTCGTTGTAAAGAGGATGTTGTATTGTAAAGAGAAGAATATTTGGTGTTTTAAATCAATCGAATTAAGCATTTATAAATGACTGCTTTTTACTCCAGAAATAAGCAATTGATAGGCCAGAAATAATATGCCAAATTCCCCACCAAGCAGCCACAATTGCCATACCTCCAAGACCCTCAAAAAAACCAAAAATTAGAATCAATCCTAGCCCTGAATTTTGTATACCTGTTTCAATGGCAATAGATCTTTTATCCGGCTCTTCTAACCTAAATAGCTTTCCTATTTGATAACCCGCTAGAAGTGCAATGGCATTATGCAGAAGAACCAGAAAGACTACCATATGGATGTATTCTAAGAATAAATCCAGATTAGCACTAAAAGCTAAAATCACAATAGCGGCAAAGATGAGAATGGAGCTATAGTGCAACACAGGATGAAGTCGATCAGCAATGTTTGGTTTCCATTTTCTCAATAACATTCCTAAAATGATGGGGACTAGAAGAATGGTCAAGATAGTTTGAAACATGTTCCAAAAATCAAGACTAACTGCCGTGAGAATATTGGCTGTGGGAGGATAAAGAGAACTCCAAAAGGCTAAGTTTAATGGAGTCATGATAATGGCTAATGAACTTGAAATCGCAGTTAAACTCACTGAAAGTGCTGCATTCCCCTTTGCCATTGCACACATGAAGTTGGAAATGTTGCCTCCTGGACAAGCAGCAACCAGCATCATCCCGAGCGCAAAAGAGGGTCTTGGTTCTATAAACCAGATCAATAGAAATGTGATGGCGGGAAGAACAAAAAATTGAGAGAGTATTCCTGCTAGTGCAGATTTGGGGTTTTTTAAAACCCTGATAAAATCCTCAGGTTTCAGATTAATGGCTACACCAAACATGATAATCCCAAGGCTAAGGTTAAGTGCAAAAAGACTTTCCGGACTAAAGTTGAGAGTGACTTGATCAATTTTATTCATGCAGAAAGCAAGATAATGAACATCCTTAAAATTCAATGGCCCTGTTAAAGCACAAACTCTAGCAGGGATATTGAATTACTTCTTTCTGATAATAATATCTCCATTCATGTTCTTCATGGTGTATTCCGGACCTCCTCCAT
>CAYGTD010000398.1:0-2921 GCA_964352725.1 uncultured Roseivirgaceae bacterium | reverse complement strand
GCTCAAATCATGGGGTCCACCATGGGAAGTGATGAGGAGTTTGCAGAAATGATTGAATGGGTGACCAAATATCAACTAAAGCCGACTGTTGACAAGGTCTTTAAATTAGATCAATATGTAGAAGCATTTGACCGTTTTAAATCTGCCGATTCGTTTGGAAAGATTGTAATTAGCTTTTGAAACACTTATTTTCTTTCTTACTCAAGGCTATGAAGAGATATTATTTAATCATTTCACTTATTTTAATATTCTTTTCTGGATTGGCGCAGAAAAATTCCATTCCTTCTGAAGTAGCTGCATACAATCAAATGCTAGAATTCTTAGCAACTTCTAAGAGCGCTATGTCATCAAATGCCGACTCGATGAAATACAATGCTGAAAAAGCTTTTGACCTCTCGAAAGGCTTAGAGATTCCAGATACTTTGTCGGCAATAATTATCAGCAATTTCGTCCTCTCATTGATAGAATCGGGTTCTTTTGAATCCGTTCAGCCTCATCTTATAAACAATCTCGAATTTCTAAAGGAAACTCAACATCTCAAATCACTATCAAGTTTTTATACATCATATGGAACCTACTATCTAAACACACATCAACCAGAGAAGGCTATTGAGTGGTACTTTAAATCCTATGAGATAGATACCAAAGTAGGAGATAGGCTTGGTAAGGCCAAGTCTTTAGTAAACATTGCACTAATTCAGAAGAGAATCGGTCAATATGAAGACGCACTAGCAAATTTAATGAATGGCTTAAAGTTGTGTGAAGAAATAAATGATCAGCAGATGGTGCTTCGAATTTTAGTCAACATAACAGGCTTTTACAATGATAGGACTGCATCAATTTTTAATGTAGATAGTGCCATAACATTTGGACGTAAATCTGTCCAGCTATCACAGGAATTGAATTTCACTTTTGGAGAAGCAATGTCCTCCACCAATCTTAGTGCTGCTTTAATGACCAAAAATCTGAAGCAATTAGAAAGTGAGTCAGAAGTAAGGGAAGGATTAGCAGCGGCTATTTTCGCTCGTGAATTTTTTGAGTCGACCAACTTTACGCAGCAGTTTCATAATTCATTACTTAACGAAGCTTTAGGGTATGAAATACTTGGTGACTTACAAAAAGCGACTAACATAGCTAATGAACTTATGAATAGTCCATTTACTGCGTTGCTGGCTAATGAAATGAGTTATCGCATAAATAAAAAGTCAGGAAATCTTGCAGAAGCTCTAAAAGCGCATGAGCGTTTTAAGTTTATTCAAGATAGTCTTTCAGCATTGAATCAACAGAATCAACTTGCTGAGTTGGAAACAAAGTATGAAACAGCAACAAAGGATGCGGAGATCATTTATTTGTCTCAGGAAAAGGCGATTAGCGAGTTAGAACTTCGACAAAAAAATATTTTTATTTTCATTGTTCTAGTTGTATCAGTACTTCTTTTTATCGTCTTATATCTATTTTATCAACAACGGGTGGTAAGGCAAAAGCAACAGCATACTGAACTAGAACAGCGCTTTCTTAGGTCGCAGTTAAACCCTCATTTCATTTTCAATGCCTTAGCTTCTATCCAGAATTTTATGCTTAAAAATTCGGCACAGGAGGCAGCAATGTATCTTGCTAAGTTTTCTAAGCTAATGCGCCAGATATTGGAAAACTCACGGGAAGAATTTATCCCAGTAGAGGAAGAAATAAAAATGCTGAAGAATTATATGGATGTGCATCAGCTCAATAAATCTAGAGGATTTACCTATGAGGTTATGGTAGATGATAAGATTGATGCAGAATTTGAAACAATACCGCCCATGTTTGTTCAACCCTTTGTGGAAAATGCAATTGAGCATGGATTGCCTGAAGAAGGAACTGGCCATATCAAACTGTTCTTCTTTAAAAAAGACAAGTTTATCCAGGTAGAAATTTCGGATAATGGAAATGGAGTTTCTGCATCCCACTCGACCTCAGAAGATCATAAGTCCTTGTCTACACAGATTATTCGGGAACGCATCGATTTGTTTAATATGAGTCTAAAGGATAAGATTCAATTTTCTATCACTGATATCATGGGTGAAGAAAGTAATATCTTAGGTACGAAAGTCGTGCTTAATGTACCTTTCAGCTATATTTAGTGCATGCGCGCGATAATAGTCGATGATGAACTCTCCATGCGAGAGAATTTGAGAACCCTGCTGACAATATATGCTTCTGATATTGAAATAATAGGAGAAGCTACCTCTGTGAAGGAAGGTGTGGATTTGGTGAAGAAAGTTAATCCAGATTTAGCCTTTTTAGACGTTGAAATGAAAGATGGTACTGGATTTGATCTACTCTCCATACTTGTCAATCCATCCTTCAAAGTCATATTTGTTACAGGTCATGAAAAGTTTGCTATTAAAGCATTCAAGTTTAGTGCGATCGATTATATCCTTAAACCCATTGATCCTGATGACCTGCAGCGTGCAGTTGAAAAAGTCAGAAACAACACTAGTTCTCACAACCATTTAGAGATAGAAACACTTATTCAAAATCATCATACGAATCATCCAAAACGAATTGTGTTAAATGATTCTCAAAATACCTATTTGATATCTGTTGATGACATCATACGATTAGAAGCAGATGTAAATTATACCAAGTTCTCACTGGTAGATTCTCGACAAATTTTAGTTTCTAAAACTTTGAAGTCGTTCGATGAAATACTTGTGGAAGATGGTTTTTTCAGATGTCATCAATCGCATTTAATCAATCTCAATTTTTTTGATAGATACGATAAATCAGAAGGAGGAATTATTTATCTAAAGAATGGAGTAAGTGTTCCAATTTCTGTCAGAAAGAAAGATGAGCTCATGGCCAAATTGAAAGGCTTATAGTTCAAATAATTCCAATCTTACTACGAATAATAATTCTGAACCGCCAAATAATTAATGTTC
>CAYGTD010000397.1:0-2925 GCA_964352725.1 uncultured Roseivirgaceae bacterium | reverse complement strand
ATATGAAAGCCTTAGAAGCTCCCATTGAAAATTACAATTCAGTTTACAATGTAGCATATGGCCAAAGAACCACATTAAATGAATTGGTATCGTATATAAATGAAATTGAAAGTACAGATTTAGAGCCCATTTATAGAGATGAAAGAAAAGGAGATGTAAAGCATAGTTTAGCAGATATCTCAAAGGCTAAAGAGTATTTAAAATATGATCCTCAATTTTCAATTAAAGAAGGACTTGAAATAACCACTAATTGGTATAAGGAAGATCGTAAATTTTAAGTGATTATAAACAAGTTATCTTCAATATGAATCAAGAAAAAAAGCTAAAAATTTTAATCACAGGAGGTGCAGGATTTATTGGCTCTCATGTAGTGAGAGAATTTCTTGATTCAGGAAACTATTTTGTTTATAATCTTGATAAATTAACCTATGCTGGTAATTTAGAAAACTTAAGAGATGTAGAAAAAGATGAAAATTATCATTTCATCAAAGGAGATATTTGTGATTTTCATTTTGTAGCAGAATTATTTGATAATGAAAATTTTGATGGAGTAGTGCACCTTGCCGCTGAATCTCATGTAGACAGATCTATCTCAAATCCATTGGAATTTATTCAAACAAATGTTATTGGAACTGTCAGCCTTTTGACTGCAGCAAAAGATTGTTGGAAAAATGTTGGAAAAAGATTTTATCATGTTTCTACTGATGAGGTTTATGGTTCTCTAGGGAATGAGGGACTATTTACGGAAGAAACTTCCTATGATCCAAAATCCCCATACTCAGCTTCAAAAGCATCATCCGATCATTTTGTAAGGTCATATGGAAATACATATGGATTGCCATATGTAATTTCTAACTGCTCAAATAATTATGGACCTAATCATTTTCCAGAAAAATTGATTCCACTCCTTATTAATAATATTAAGAATAAGAAACCATTACCAGTTTACGGCCAAGGGGAGAATGTAAGAGATTGGCTGTATGTGAAAGATCATGCTAGAGCAATAAGGTTAATATTTGAAAGAGGCAAGAATGGCGAAACTTACAATATTGGAGGTTTTAACGAATGGAAAAACATTGACTTAGTAAATCTCCTTTGCGATATAATGGATGAAAGATTAGGTAATCCACAAGGAGAATCAAAAAAGTTAATCACCTTTGTGAAAGATCGAGCTGGGCATGATTTGAGGTACGCGATAGACGCATCAAAACTTTCTAAGGAGTTAGGGTGGGAGCCTTCACTTCAGTTTAAGGAAGGGTTGGAAAAAACAGTAGATTGGTATCTCCAGAATGAAAAATGGTTATCAGACGTAACTTCAGGGGATTATCTTAATTACTACAAGGAACATTACGAGAGAAAATGAAAGGTATAATTTTGGCTGGTGGATCGGGAACTCGTCTTCATCCTTTAACATATGCAGTGAGTAAGCAAATACTACCTGTGTATGACAAACCTATGATTTATTATCCGCTATCAACGTTGATGCTCTCAGGAATTAATGAAATTTTAATTATCAGTACACCAAGAGATTTGCCAGTATTCAAAGACTTGCTTGGAGATGGCTCTCAAATTGGTTGTAAATTCTCATATGCAGTACAAGAGAAGCCCAAAGGGCTAGCTGAGGCATTTATTATTGGTTCAGATTTTATTGGTAATGATAGTGTTGCTTTAATACTAGGGGATAACATTTTCTATGCATCAGGCCTTTCAAAAAAGCTCCAAGCTTGTTCCCAGCCTGATGGAGGGATCGTTTTTGCCTATCATGTCACTGATCCGGGTAGATATGGAGTGGTTGAGTTTGATGAAAATCATAAAGCCATTTCAATAGAGGAAAAACCGTCCTCCCCTAAATCCAACTATGCAGTTCCAGGTCTATATTATTATGATAATTCAGTGGTTGAGGTAGCTAAAAATGTCAAGCCTAGTCCCAGAGGTGAATTGGAGATCACGGACATAAATAATCACTATTTAAAAGAGGGTAAACTAACAGTTCAAGTTTTCGATAGAGGTACCGCATGGTTAGATACGGGTACATTTACCTCATTAATTCAAGCGGGTAACTTTGTGGAGGTCATTGAAGAGCGTCAAGGATTAAAAGTGGGTTGTATTGAGGAGGTGGCATACAAAATGGGATTTATTTCGAAGGAAGATTTGTACAACTTAGCAAAACCATTAGAAAAAAGTGGATATGGTGTTTACTTAATGGGACTTATAAACAAATGAAAGGAGTAGAAACCAATTTGAAAAATTGCTGGATATTGGAGCCAGATGTTTTTGAGGATGAGAGAGGATATTTTTATGAAGGTTATAATTCAAAGAAATTCAAAGAAATCACCGGCTTAGACTTCAATGTTAAGCAACTTAATCAATCAAGATCTTCGAAAGGAGTATTAAGAGGGCTGCACTTCCAAATGGCTCCAAAGTCTCAAGCGAAACTGATTACTTGCATCGAGGGGGAGGTTCTAGATGTTGCTGTGGATTTAAGGAAAGAATCTGATACTTTTGGCGAATACGCTATGGTACGATTGTCAAGCCACAATAAAAAACATTTTTTTATTCCCAAAGGGATGGCGCATGGGTTTCTCGTTTTGACTGAGGCTGCTAAACTAATGTATCAAGTTGATGAGTTGTACTCGAAAGAACACGATGTTGGGATTGCCCATGATGACCCAGAATTGAATATTGCATGGGGCTATTCAGGAGAAATAATACTCTCCACCAAGGATCAGAATTTACCAAAAATAAAAGAGATTAAAGAACAATTGTAATGACCAAAAAAAGAGTTTTAATAACAGGTGGTGCGGGATTTTTAGGTTCGCATCTATGTGACAGGTTTATTAAGGAGGGTTGTCATGTTATTGCCATGGATAATCTCCTCACTGGTGATATTTCAAATTTGGACCATTTAATGGATCACTCCGACTT
>CAYGTD010000396.1:0-2953 GCA_964352725.1 uncultured Roseivirgaceae bacterium | reverse complement strand
CTGTGGTCTTAACTAAGTCATTAGCGGGAGTAGAAGACTATGCATGGACATCTTCTAATCAGATTTTGATGGGAAAAGGATCCAAATTGTATGTATGGGAGATGGGAAAAGAATGGAAAGAAATCGCAGATCTTTCTGAACATACTATTTCCAATATCACCCGGTTATCCATTTCTCAGGATGGGAAAAAATTGGCACTGGTAGCAGAATAGCTTCTCTACAAACTAGTATTAAAAATCGTTCGTTAGGTAATATGCAATATGAATCCTAGAACCTTACTTCTTCTTTTTCTTTGCATCTATATAAAGTCATTTGCTCAGAATTCCTCTACACATTTCAAAACTATAAGTATTGAAGATGATCAAGTCTTTGATGGCTATGAACTATTGGATACAGAAGGAAAACAGCTATTTGTTTTAGCGGAGCATTGGCACAATATTCAAAAAGTACCTGAGGCGACCTTAAAGCTTTTGAAGTATTTACACAAAGAAGCAAATCTAAGAATACTAGCTATTGAACAGGGTGAAAGTGTCGCGTACATGATTAACAATTATCTTGAAACGGGTGATACCACCATCCTAAAACAGATCACTCGCAACACCCTATTTTGGGGTAAGGAGAATCGTCAGTTTTTCATCGATCTAAGGAGTTTTAATCTGACCCTTCCTGAGAGTGAACAAATAAGTGTTTGGAGTATCGATATAGAGTACAAAATGGCATCAGCCATTTTCGTGATCAACCAACTAATTGACGATAAAGAGGTTCCTGCATCATTGAGTGAAACAGTGGGCACTTTCAAGTTTTTATTTGATGACACCAAGGAACATCGTGAGCAATATGACGGACTAGCTGTCATGTTTTATTATGATAAGGAACTAGTAGAAAGTCTTTTGCTAAAAACGATCAATGATTTGGAGGGAAACAGCGAAGAATACATCTCCTTTTTTGGAGATGATTTTGTGCAATTTGCCACGATGATACTGGAAATGGATGATGGACTCACGTTTGACTATACCAACCCAAACACCAACTATAAATTCAGAGACCGACTGATTTATCAAAAAACAATAGAACTGGTCGAGGAAAATCCTGACACAGGAGTTTTGTGCGTTATTGGGATGCGCCACGCAACTAAAGGTTCATCCATGAGAAAACTCAATGAGCTCTCCTTCTCTCCGCTCTATGGAAAAGTGATGACAATACGTATTTCTGCATTATTTAGTAAACTGATTACCTCCAGCGATTTGAAGCGTTTCAATTTCAATTACCCTCAGCAGCTGAGATCCAATCCAGCCACCATCATTAAACATCAATCAGATGATTCGGCCTTAAAGTCTAGTAAAGAATTTGACTATACCATTTTTATCAATGCCAGTGGCAACCTGACGCCATTTGAGAAGATTTATACAGAGGTGGATAATTGAAAAAAGGATATACTAGAGCTGTCTTTTATATGATTCCCATAAAGTAAAGTTTAATATTGATTAAGTTTAAATCAATGAAATTTAAAAAATACCTATTCGAATTCATTGCCATATTTATAGCCATTACCGCTTCTTTTCTTTTGGACGAATGGCGAGAAACCCGACAAAATCGCGATGAGACAAAAAAGGCGTTGGAATTCATCAAAATGGATATCCGAATTGATACAAACTATTACAAACTGAGAATGAACAGATTGGAGCGTCATGCAAAAGCCCTAGAGAAGGGACTGGATGGCTCTATGAGTTCAGCTAATCTGGACGACATGAAGAGTTTGCTTACAGGTCTGCGAGGAAATGCGGATTATGAAATTCAGCATTATGGCTTCAACTATTTGAGCAACAATATCCGAATGCCAATCATGAAAAATGACACATTACTCATATCGTTGGGTTTGTATTATGACCTATCCTCCTCTACCGGCAATTATGGATTATTCGGCAGAGAGCATTTTAGATTGGCTAGTGATAATTACTACAAGATGTTCGAAGCGTTCCCTCGTTTTCTAGATAAGGATACAACCATCGCCAACAATGCGATAAGAGAGGGAATGGATGATTTTCTAAATGATCCCTACTGGCAAGGAAGAATCAATCTCATGCATAGGGAAGCTGATAGGTCAATGCAACTGGTTTATGACAAAAATCTAAAGTTTGCCGAGTATCTACTTGATCAAATTGAGAAGGAGTTAGACGATGATGTTGGCATGTACTATACCAAATAGCCTAAGGCAAATTATTCAAAGTAGACAACACAATAACCTAAAAATGCTTCAACACCTCTTTTCTATACGAAGAACTTAGTGGTATTGCTTTATCGCCAATAGTGAGTTGATGAACTTCCACTTTGTTGACCTTATCCTTGGCTACTACGAATGAGCGGTGTGTTTGTAGGAATCCTTCATCAAGTTTAGCAAGTGCGTCCTTCATGGTACATAAGACCATGATTTTTTCATCAGTGGTGAAGAAAGAGGTATAGTTTCCATCTGCTTCCAGGTATAGAATATCCTTGAGTTTGATTCGATGAATGGATGTCCCACTTTTTACTGAAATGATTGTGTCTTCCTTCATTTCCAAAGCAGGAGTAGCTGCTTTTTCTGAAGCATGATCTGCCTTATTCACCGCTTTCAAAAAACGGGCAAAAGTGATGGGCTTCACTAAATAGTCCAACGCATCTACACTGTAGCTTTTGACAGCATATTCACTATAAGCGGTGGTGAAGATGACCTTAGGTCGGTAGCTCAGTGTTTCCAACAATTCAAAACCATTCAGACTTTGCATATTAATGTCTAGGAAAAGTAAATCAATCTTATTCTTCTCTAGAAAAGTAATCCCTTTCACAGGATCAGTAAACGATCCAACAAGATCAATCTCCTCAATTTTCTCCGAATACAATTCAATCACTTTCAATGCATTTGCTTCATCATCTATGGCTACACACTTCATATCAATTATTTAGTAATGGATAAAAA
>CAYGTD010000395.1:0-2967 GCA_964352725.1 uncultured Roseivirgaceae bacterium | reverse complement strand
TCACCTCTTTATTTCCTTTAAAAAGTTCTTTGCTTCTATCTTTTCTTGCATCAGTTATAAAAACCTGTCCAAAGCGCTCTTGATCTAGCAATAGTGAAACAAGCATCTGAATCCGAGTGTCATCCAATTTGTCAAAAATGTCATCTAGAAGCAGTAGTGGTTTTTGTTGCTTCTTGTCTTTTAGAAAATCATATAAGGCAAGCTTCAAGGCAATAATGAATGTTTTCTGTTGACCCTGAGATCCAAATTTTTTGATCAGCTCTCCATCTAATAAAAACTCAAAGTCATCTCGATGGCTCCCTAGAAGTGTTCGTTGCATTATTTGATCTCTCTGAAAGTTATTTCTAAAAAGAGATTCAAAACCTTCATTGACTTGACTCTTGAAGTTTAGACCTGGAGTCTCACCTCCGTCATGAAGGTCAGCATAGTTTTTTTGTAGAAACGGAAGAAACAGTTCTTTTAGCTCTAATCTTCGGTTAGAGATTTGGATGGAAAGAGGAATTAATTGATCGTCGTATGTCTCTATCAGCTTGTAGTTAATTGCTCGTCCATCATTCTGTTTCAGAAGACTATTGCGTTGCTTCAGTATCTTATTATAGCTCAATAGGTTTTGGAGGTACTCCCGATCAAATTGCGACAAAGCTCCATCAAAAAATTTTCTCCTTTCTTCACTTCCCTCCTTGATCATGGATGTATCGTCTGGTAGCACAATAACTAAAGGCACTTTTCCGATGACATCACTAAGTTTATCAGGTTCCTTACCGTCAATTTTAAGCGTCTTATTTTTCCCTTTTTCAAATTGAATGGCTAGCACACAATCGTCATACGATCCATGAATAGTAAATGAGGGCATGTCATGATGAATGGCTAACCGATCTTGAGATCCTATTGCACTTTTGGTGAAAGACAAATAGTACACAGCGTCGAGTAGATTGGTTTTCCCCATTCCATTTTTCCCTAATACACAATTAATCTGCTCTCCAAACTCATAAGAAGAGGAAAGGTGATTTTTGAATTGTGTAAGCTGTATTTTTTTTAAAATCATTACCGACTTTTCCTGATTGCCTTCTTCATGTTCTTTGCTATTGCTCAGAATGACATTAAATCGAAGAAGACTTACTTATAACGAAGCACTCAGAAATTTTATACTAACCTAATATTGGGCTAATTTCGCAATCCCTGATTCATTAATCTTAACTAGTTAAGATCATTTTTAGAAAATTAGGATAAAACATTTTTGATATGGCCAAAGCAGCAAAAAACAAAGCATCTACAAAAGAGAGCTCTTTTTCTAAAGAGCAATATATGGAGTGGTATGAGTCCATGCTATTGATGAGGAGATTTGAGGAAAAAGCAGGTCAATTGTATGGCCAACAAAAAATTCGTGGGTTTTGTCACCTCTACATTGGCCAGGAAGCTTGTGCTTCTGGAGCCATTTCCGCTTTGGAAAAAGATGATAAATGGATCACAGCATATAGAGATCATGCGCACCCGCTAGGGTTGGGAACCGATCCTGGCAGAGTGATGGCGGAGCTTTATGGAAAAGCAACGGGCGTATCAAAAGGAAAAGGAGGATCTATGCACATGTTTGACAAAGAAGTCAACTTTGTGGGAGGTCACGGAATTGTGGGAGCTCAAATTCCCATGGGAGCAGGACTTGGTTTTGCAGAGCAGTACAAAGGCACGAAGAGCCTTTGCATTTGCTACTTTGGAGATGGAGCGGTTCGTCAAGGAGCACTACATGAGGCGTTCAATATGGCGATGACCATGAAAATGCCAGTGATTTTTGTGGTAGAAAATAATGGATATGCCATGGGGACATCTGTAAAAAGAACCTCTAACGTAACAGATCTGTATACTTTAGCGGAAGCATACGACATGCCATCTGAGCCTGTAGATGCGATGAAAGTGGAGGACGTACATATTTCGGTGGCAAAAGCTGCGGAAAGAGCAAGAAAAGGTGATGGACCTACTTTCCTAGAATTCAGAACGTATCGCTTCAAAGGTCATTCCATGTCTGATCCGGCAAAATACAGAACAAAAGAGGAGCTAGAGGAATACAAGGGTCAAGATCCAATAGAGCAAGTGAAGCAAACCATTTTGAAAAATAAATGGGCGAAAGAAGAAGATTTGAAAAAGATTGATGCAGGAATCAAGGACAAAGTGGCGAAAGCGGTAGATTTTGCTGAGGAATCCCCTTGGCCGGAAGCTTCGGAAGCGTACACAGATAATTATGTTGAGAATGACTATCCGTTTATTGAGTCTTAATCCGAGACGCTCTAGACAACTATTTTTAGGGTAATTATCTGATAGTCTTACACATCTGAACAAAAAATATATCTTTGCGGTCGCAAAACGCTAAATGGCGTAGAAATTAATGAGATAATCAGGCACTCGAAGCTTATGAATGAGTGCCAAACAGTCAAATAAAATGGCAAAAAGAAAAAAGAAAGACGATGGTTATGAGATCTTAGAAGATCCAAACGCAATTGTTGAAAAAGCCAATGAGTTTTTTGATAACAAGAAAAACAGAACACTTGTCTTTGGATTGGGTGGATTCATCGCTTTGATAGTGGTTGGTTTATCAGGATACAACTACTATATCACTGACAAAAACAACGAAGCTCAAGAAGAGATGTACCAAGCTCAGTATTATTTTGAGCAAGACAGCTTGGCACAAGGACTAAATGGGGATGGAAACAGCTATGGCTTTTTGGACATCATGGATTTGTACTCTGGAACAAAAGCGGCAAACCTTGCTAGCTTCTATGCAGGTGCTTCTTACTTGAGACTAGGTGACTATGATGGAGCTGTTAGACATCTGACAGATTTCAGTAGTTCAGATTACTTATTGCAAGCAAGAGCTTATGCCTTAACGGGAGATGCATATATGGAAATGGACGACTTTAGTAGCGCTATCGGATATTATGAAGATGCTGCCGCATATAAACCAAATGCATCATTCAC
>CAYGTD010000394.1:0-3015 GCA_964352725.1 uncultured Roseivirgaceae bacterium | reverse complement strand
ATCCAAGATCGATATCTAATCCAGCAGATGTTCTATTAATCAATTGATCTGTGAATAGGTCTCCATCTGAGTTGGCAATCGTATTTGCATTAGTACCTGTACCACCAGTATTATTATTTGGGGATGTAACCTTAACAGTTCTATCTTCTGAATCTACAATCAACGAAATGTTATATGGTACACCTGAACCTATAGTTCCTTTTTTCGCAGCGTTTAAACTGATATATCCATCCATGCCATGAGCTCCCCACAACACTTCTGCAGCACCGTCATTATTGACTACATACTTCCCATCTCCATCAATTCCCAATTTAATGGCCATATTTCCAAGTCCATCATTCATCGTCCAGAAACCGGTGTAATCTCCACCACTATCTTCTAGATTAAATAATACTTCCTTGTCACGTTGGACTACCACTCGACCCCTTAAAGTATCCTGTTGAGAATAAGAACTGAATGACATAACGGTCATAACTATGAGGATTAGATTGATTTTTTTCATAATAGTAAAGGGTTTAATACGTTTTAAAATCCAATTTTATACCCGATACGCACTTGAAAAGGCCGCACGTTCAGGGTGTTATTTTTATAGTTGAAATCGTAGAGGAAGGAGACGCTGGCACCTGCTTTAGAGGAAAGAGAAAATGATTTTCCAATGCCTGCCAAATAGGCCCTCTGCCAAGGAACAGACTGATTCGTTTCTTGAAAAATAGATGCCTCTTTTTGTGACTGATACTCGGTAGTGAAAAAGAACGCCTCTGTGATGGAATAATCTGCAAAGAAAGAATATCCATAGGCATCTCCTACGATAGCGAGCGAGTCACTGGTGAATGATTTTCGCACGATGAATCCAGCACCTAAAGAAAATTTCTTATTCACCCTAAATCCAGGTCGGATGTCTGAGTCGATTACGAATGGACTAGTAGACTGCACCGTAAAATGGCCGCCTAAAAAGAATCGCTTTTTCAAGGGTGAACCCCGCAATGAATTACGTTTGATTCCTTTTTCCTCTTTCTCCAAGTTGGGTAGTTTGACATACTTCTCTTTCAATGACTGCAACGAAAGCTGTGACTTGGCAAACTCCTCTGGATCTATGTTTTTAAAAAACTCCTCCACTCCAGAACGATCTATTATGTGGATGGCTCCAAATTCATCTATCGCTCCATATTTCATAGTCTCCACAATATTGGCATCTGATTGAGACTGTAGCTCCTCTGGCAGGTAATTACTCATGCGTTCTTTCAGCTCAAAACGATTGATGAGTTCTGTCGTATCTATCTTGATGGAGTCCAAGTTAAACTGATCTAAGTACGCTGAATCATACTGACCTAACTCTTCATAAATGGACTGCAATTCTTGAAAGTTCTTCTGCTTGGCCAATTCTTGTAGCGCCCAATCCAATGAATCTTTGGGAACTGGAAAGGCCAAGGTATCCAACTCATAATCAGGTATTTGATTCGTGTAGCGCTCCCATTTATTAGATAGAATTTTTTGTTTGTTATCTTTTGCTTCCTTCCAAAGACCTTCTGTTTTCAGACTGTCTCTTTTTTCTTTTTTATACACTTTCCACTCCTTCTTCGCCGCTTTGATACTGTCCTTTTGATAGTACTTCTTATACGAGGTTAGTTTCTGTCTAGCATCTTTTGATTGCTCTACTTTTTGCAAATGCTTTTCAGAGACTTTCACATCAAATTTGACTTGACTGGTTGCCAGAGAAAATGATAAAACAAACACACTAAAGAAGTGAAACTTCATTCATCCTTTATTCAATGGTACCGATCCCACCACAATTATTGGAAGTGATCTGAAAATCATGCATTCCATAATACTGCTGCCCACAACCATCGAATACAGTATAGCGAATTGTGTAGTTTCCTGGACTTGAAAGCACATTTTCCTCGAAGGAACCATCAAACTCTATATAAGTACCATTTCCTTTTTTATACTCCCATTTATAGGAATTTTCACCATCTCCATTATAGCACATGTATCCTCCACCAGACGGATTCAACATTAAATTAAACTGAATGCTCGCATTGGATAAATCTAAACTAGGACAATAATTAAAGCTGCTAGGCCCTCCAATACTAGGTACCATTCTATTGTTCTTGATGTTTATGTTTTTGGATGTAGTGAATGGTTCATCATATTCTGGATTGATCAATGAAAGGGTGATTGTATTAAATCCTTCCGTAGGAAAAGAAATATTCTCTATCCTTTTTCCATCATATGATGTGCCATTGATATCCCATTTGTACTGCGTAGCGTCATTCCCGCCATACCCTGTAAGCTCAGCGGCTTCAAAATCCAGTTGATTACCTGTTTGAGTAGTACCATACACATAGATATCTCCTGTGAGGAAATCCGACTCACTTGCTGTATTGTACCTGTATCTTTTGATGATATTATCTTCATTATCTCTTACCAGATGCAGACGGTTTTGATTGTCGTATTCGTTCTTGATCGTTCTTCCATCTGGGCCAGTTACCGTTTGCACTCCCACTAAGGGTTTATAGGTATAGGATGTAGTGCGTTTTAAACTTGCTACGCCAGGGTCTATGGTAGTGGAGAGCAAATACCCTTGATCATCGTAAAGGTAGCTCGTTTCTATTTCGTCTTTCCCTACTTGACTAACGAGTTGGCCTTGAGAATTATAAGACATTGTTCCAATTAATTCTGGACCAGGGTCAATCACAGTATAGTATCCTGCAGTACCATAGATATATGGTTTGGGGAAATTGTAGGTATATGATTTATGAGGAAAAATCATATCATGTGATTTTTTAAATACAGTAAAATCAATCTTATTTACCCGATATTCATAAGCAGTTCCTTGATATTCAGGTAGCGATACTTCATATCTTTTAGCTAATGGAATAGAAATAATGTGATCATTAACCATTTCGTCAAGAATGTCATAGTCATAATTATATTCCGCATCAAGGAATTGGTCAATGTCATCATAATCCACTGGATAATAGGTATATAATTTTGAATTAAATGCCTCCCCTGCAT
>CAYGTD010000393.1:0-3021 GCA_964352725.1 uncultured Roseivirgaceae bacterium | reverse complement strand
ATCAGACACCCTATTTTTAGGAACAGATACCTTATATCATTTTAAAAAAAACTTAAACTACTCAACGGAATACAAGGTTTTTGTCATTGCAAATGATTCAGTTAGCACATCAGTTTCAGATGTCACTTTTAAAACAGAAAGTCTAGATGCCGACTATGGATTGATTGAAAAACATATAATAGAAAGTCCAGAAAAAAGAATAGAAAAGAGTGATGATTGTGCCGATATAGATGCCTGCTATGGATCAAGGCCCATTGAATATTTTGGACTAGCTTTTGAACCCGAAAGAGAAATTGAGATTACTGCCTTGGGCGCTAACCTACCGAAGACTGGAGATTACTTGTTGGAATTATTCTATCTGCCAGGCTTTCCTTGTTTTGAGCCTCCAGATTGTTGGTATAGTGCAGAAAAATTAACCTCACAAATAATTACTATTAATACCATTAACGAGTTTGAATATATAAACTTGATGGAACCAATAGCCATCGAATCCAAAGTGTACGTATTGCGTGTTCAATTGAAAAACCCCAATGTTTTTGGTTTACAATGTTTCACAGAAGACTGTCCAAGTGAAGCAATAGACGGATTTCGATGGAACAACTACGCTGCGCCTGAAGAGTTCTACTATGGTACATTGTTTGGTGCCCCAGCTCTTGTTGGGCTAGTAGACTTTAAATACAATCTCTAGATCGAAATAATAAACAATGAGATCATTTAAGCATTTTGATTTTTTATTCGTTGTGCTGACTTTTTGATAATAGTATTTACGTTCCAACTCTTAAAGGAAAATCTAAATGCAAATGGATGAGATTTTTACCTCTCTGCATTCGGAGCTTGTGGTGTCATTAGTTTTGGCTTTTTTTTGTAATTATCTATAAGGTCTTTACAAGGAAAAAGTAGAACTAGGCGTACTACTAACAACAATTCACAAAAATCAATAAATCACTTATCCATAAGAATAAAGCAAGGACATTTGCCCTGCTTTACTGATTAAAAGTGCGAGCATACTCACTCTATTAAGACAATACTTCTAATCCTCTCTCAATTCTTTCCGTATTTCCAATAGAAATGAAAGCCACTCACAAATTAGGTGACTGGTGCATAGTCCTCAGGTGATCATCTATTTTCCATCAAACTGATGGATCAAACAGAGATAAAGAAAAGAATAAACCATGTAGCGAGGGATATTGAAAAATAATGTGTCTAACCGAACTAACGAATATTTAAATTTAATATTCCCATACATGAAAGAAATTGTGGTCGCAAAATCCACTCTGACAATGCTGTGAGTCACTACCCCAACGATAGTTTAAAAGAGAAAATTGGGATTTTGAATGGAAAAAAACAGAACGAAGCTCCAATCGTCCCATTTGCTAATTACTTCTGATCACCAATAATTCGCTCGAAATCCTTTCCGAATTTCAGGTAGAAATGAAAACATCCAATAAAATAAGTGAGCACTACATACACACCCCAATTAATTTTCTCTTTCTTTTCAAAAGCACGATTGGATAATATGATGGCAAGACAAAGTACAACAGGAACTAGGTAAGCACATCCCATAACTATGGAAGGAATCATCTCCTTTCCTGCAAACTGACCAGAAAGATAGAGGTATAAGAAAAGGAAAAACTCCAAAACGGAAATGGTTAATACCACCAAAACGATTCTGCTTTTTTTCATGCTTGTTCCATATTTGAATACAAAAACTTCCGCATCTTATCCTTCGCTGATTCAGGATCAAGCCATAACTCACGACTATGAAAGCGTACGTGTGGCCAGTTTTTCATTTGTAGATGAAAGTGCTGAAAAGCGTAAATCTGTTTTGGTGAAAGAGCTTGAAAGTATCGTTCATCATCTGTGAGAATAAGACCTGTATAGATCCCGTTTTTCTTGACAGAAAGATCTGCAAAAGGTAGTTCTTTCGCCAATTCAAATCCTTCAAATTTATGAAAATCTGCTTCTTGAAGTTTGTTCCTTAAAAACCATTCCACTCTGTGCCCTTCATAGGCAGGAATATGCGGCACCCATCTCTTTTGACTCACCTCTATCGCATACTCAATATATTTCTTAAGAAGTTTTGGTCCTTCATTTTTGGTGTCATCTGTTTTCAGCTGATTAGGCGAAATACTGGAAACCACAATCACATTTTCCTTAGCTCGTGTTACCGCCACATTTAGTCTATTCTCACCCCCATCAGCATTCAGGCTGCCAAATTGGAGTTTAACTTTCCCCTTTTTATCAGGAGCATACCCAATACTGAAAATGATAATGTCTCGCTCATCTCCTTGCACATTTTCAATATTCTTCACGAAAAGTGAATCAGGAATAAGAAGCTTTCGCTCTGTTACCCTTTCTTCTAAAAGATCGAGAATAAGTCCTTGCTGCTTATAGTTGAATGTGACAATGCCTATTTCCTTTTCTGGAAATTTCTGAAAGTTTTGTATCGCCAAATCCACTACCTCATTCGCCTCTATCTCATTTACTCCATCTTCCCATATTCCCTTACATTCCACATACTGAATAGCAGGTTCTTTCTTATTCACGTATTCATAATCAGGAAGTAATCTCAGCTGGCCCTTGTAGAAATGCTCATTCGAAAAATCAATAAGCTCCAATGACTTACTTCGATAATGACCAGACAGGCTCACCTCTGGCAAGTAATGTTTTGTCAAATCAAGCAAGGAGTCGATAGCTAATTCAGGCGTGTCATCATCGTCTTCCTCCCAACGTACTCGGTAAAGATCACTTGGCTGCAACTGCATACTATCACCCGTAACAACCGTCTGCCTTCCTCTATACATGGCTGGAATTCCTCTTTCTGCGAAGCATTGAGAAGCTTCATCAAAAATGACGAGATCAAACATCTGCCTCATTGGAAAAATAGCCGAAGCGCTTTCTGGAGAACACATCCAACAAGGTAGTAAAGTGAAAAGCTCTTCCGCATATTCGGAGATCACCTTCCGTATTGGCCAAACTCTTCTTTTTTTGGTCACTTGATGCTGCAAGTCACGATAGGTT
>CAYGTD010000392.1:1473-3033 GCA_964352725.1 uncultured Roseivirgaceae bacterium | reverse complement strand
AGTTATTATTAACAATCGTATCGTGCTTAGGTCTTTTTACTTTGCTAGCTAGTAGTGGCTTAGGGAAGCAACTGAAACATAATGTTGCTGTCGTTAACAACAGCGAAGACAAAATCGAATTGGATGAGGCAGCTATCAACTTAAAGAAAATGGCTGCAGAGAACCCAGAGCTGTGGCAGCCACTTTACTATTCAGCATTAGGTTATCTTAAGTTGTTTGGAATGGAAGAAACCAATGAAAGTAAAGATGCTCAGTTAGATAAAGCAGATGAAAGCATTAAGCTGCTCTTAGAGATGAAGCCTGAAAATTCTGAAGTGGTGACACTCCATGCGTACTCACTGATTATGCGATTGACAGTAGATCCAGGGTCTCGAGGAATGCATTATAGCGGTGAAATTTTTGATAACCTCCTGAAAGCCATTCGGTTAGATTCAAACAATCCTAGAGCGCATTTCTTAATGGGCAGGATGAAAATTGGAACAGCTCAGTTCATGGGAACAGGCTATGGTGATGCTTGCCAGAACTTGAAAAAGGCGAATGAAATCATTGAAGATGAAGAGAAACCAGAAGATGAATTCTTCCCAACATGGGGAAAAGAGTCAACGGCTGAAGTGGTGAAAAGCTATTGTAAGGGGTGAAAAAAGTAACGTCACTGCGAGGAAATATGACGAAGCAGTCTCCTAATATAGATTGCTTCGTTAAGCTCTCAATGACGTTATTGTTACTATGAAGTTGTTACCTCTTCCTTACTCTGCAAATTCTGGCAAAGGCGTA
Organism: uncultured Roseivirgaceae bacterium; assembly: GCA_964352725.1. Classification (GTDB taxonomy): domain Bacteria; phylum Bacteroidota; class Bacteroidia; order Cytophagales; family Cyclobacteriaceae; genus Ekhidna. Next base: position 2,259 of record CAYGTD010000392.1, on the reverse strand, counting down.
TAGAAAAATTGCTCAGAAACAACCTTACCATTTTCTACTTTGTAGACACACACCTCATCCATATTGATTCTTTCGTCCATACCATTCATGGTCAGCTCTGTTTTCATTACACATGAGAAGTAGTCTCCAGCTACTATGGGATCAGAGATATCAGAGGAATGAAATTCTTTGACCATAGATTGCCATTTCTCTCCCTTTTTTTGAAGACCATCCATCCCTTGTACAGTATCCCAATTACCATTTGTTGGCTCTATACTTTTGATTTCTGGTGAATAGAGGTTTCTGTATACTTCTTCGAATTTCCCTTCTCTACATAAGGTTACTAGCTGATTTGCGATTTCTTGAGTTGTCATATTTTTCTTTGATTTTAATTATAACTCAAAGAAAAGGGTAGGAGTGACAGCCCTATGTCACTGCAATTTTGATACTTAATATTTATTCGTAGTGCTTATGGGAGCCGTCACAGTTGGGCATCCTTTTGGAGTGACCACAAACACAATCCCGGATCCCCTTCCCATCAAAAATTCGTGGGGTATATTTTTCAATTCTTGCTGTTCTTGATTTGGATTGTTTTGCCTGAGAAAAATGAAGGAGATATCCCCTTTGTCTTCCAGGGGTGAGTGCCTCAAAGGCATCTTTGAATGTGGCATCTTTTTGAAACTTTTGCTTAAGTTCCATAGGTGTTTCAAAATCGGTTGTTTTCTTTAGCTCTGGCTTAATTCCAGCTTTTTCTAATTCAATAGATTCGTAGATGTATGCTTTTATGGTTGCTTCTTTTTTTTGTAT
>CAYGTD010000392.1:0-1463 GCA_964352725.1 uncultured Roseivirgaceae bacterium | reverse complement strand
CCTGTTTGCGAATTTTCTGTGGGTTGAATGAGTATGTTCTCTGTGTCTGCCAGTAATACACCGTTGAAAAAACTGATGGCGCAATATTCTTTGAACCTATGAATGAGAACAATATTACTTCCTTTATACATGTAGCATGGATGCATCCATTTATAGTCTTCTATCAAACCAGTATCCAAAAGAATGGTACGTAATGCAGACATTTCTGTCTTCCATGTCGTTAGTTTATCAAAAAAGGAATCTACTTCAGTATTCATTTCAATCAATCATCATTACCATTATTCCCATACAAACTTACAATTCTCATCCGTTTTCCGCTTCCGCACGGTATAAAAATGCGGTGCTCTTCTGTTGATTTCTGTAAATCATTCCTTTTCCTTTGTGAGTGTATTTGAACCTCCACCTTGAAAAATGGTCATTTGACTTTTAGCTGGATCAAATTTTATGACAATACCAGCTGGATCAAAACTGAATTCATGCTCATTGGTAGCCTCCATACTGAACTTTCCTTGTCCTGTAGCTTGAGCTTGCAATGTGCTTTCAGATTTAGAAATGGTTATTTTGAGTGGAAAAGTAGGACTCGAATAGGTTCCAAGATATTGATCCAAATCCTTGGATTTCACTTCATAGTTTTCAAAGGATGGTATTACAAATGACTTATCAAATAGCGCACTTAAAAGAGCTATAGAAATATTATTGGTTTGATAGTTTGCTCCATTCAGTGTAAAAGCAAAGCCAGCTTTTTCGCTTTCATAGTATCCTAAAATCGAACTGAATCCATCGATCCCACCTGAATGGCCCAGTAACATTCTGTTATAAAATGGTACCTGAAATAATCCCATTCCATATCCCTCTGTAATTGTTTTCATCTGTGCTAGGCTTTCATTGGAGATTACTTCCCCATTGAACAGTGAATGAGCGAAGAGCGTGAGGTCGCTTGGAGTAGAGAGTATACCTCCAGCTCCCATAGGAATTGAAGTATGAGTAATGGGTTGCTCTTTCCATTTTTTGTCAAAAGCGTAGGAATAGCTTTCATTCCGTGAGATATCAATGTTACCTCCAAAATAGGTATTCTCAAGACCCAAAGGGGTGATGATTTTTTCCATTAAGATCTCCCCATACTGCTTTTCATACACACTTTCCAATATATACGAGAGCAATACATAATTGGAGTTACTATACTCAGCTTTACTATCTGGCTCGAAAACGCTACCAAGATCAGTAATCAGTTCAATCATTTCATCTCTGGACTTAGCATCGGTCTGATATTTCAAATATTGTTCTATATCATTCGTGAAATTAAAAATGCCACTTCTATGATTGAGTAAGTTGCTAATCGTGATTTGATCACTGTTCTCAATGGATGGAAAGTCACTTGGTTGGTTTGATCAAGTGTAATTTAACCGTCTTCAATGGCTTTTAAAATTAATGCTGCTGTGAAGGTTTTAGAAATTGAGGCAATA
>CAYGTD010000391.1:0-3043 GCA_964352725.1 uncultured Roseivirgaceae bacterium | reverse complement strand
AAGCACACAGACGGACAATTGTTAGTTGATCCAAGTACTGGTAAGTTACTAGATGGTGGTCTTGATGTCATTGGAAATCCAAATCCTGACTTCTTAACATCTGTTATTAACACTGTTTCATGGAAAGGACTTTCATTTAATTTCTTATTAGATTATCGTCATGGTGGAGATATGTTCTCAGGTACTTACAACCAACTATATGGTAGAGGAGTAACTACTGGAACTATCCCTGAAGGACCAAGAGGAAGACAAATTACAGTTGTAATCCCAGGTGTTGTTGGAGATCCAACCACAAATACTGCAGTATTGGATGATGCTGGAAATGCAATTACTAATGGAACTCAGCTTACTGTGAACGATTGGTATTTCATTAACACGTTTGGTTCAGCTGGTTATGATGAGTATTCAGTATTTGATGCATCGACCATTAGACTGAGAGAAATTTCTTTAAGCTATGCGATTCCTTCGTCTTTATTAGATAAAACTCCATTTGGAAGCGCATCTATCACATTGATTGGAAGAAACCTATGGTTTAAAGCAGTTAATTTCCCTGATGACTTGAACTTCGATCCTGAAACAAGTGGGGTTGGTGTTGGTAATGCACAAGGCCTTGATTTTGGAGTAGTCCCAACAAGTAAGACTTATGGAGCTAGTTTGAGATTAACCTTTTAATTAGAAGAAAAATGAAAATCAAACATTTTAAAATATACAGTCTGGTTTTAGCATCTGCGATGATGTTTACCGGATGTGGAGACGATTTTTTGGATATCAATGAGAATCCAAATGTGGCTACTGAAGGCCAGTTGGGATTGCTTTTAACCTCAGCTCAGGCAAATATCGGTGGTGAGTTTACAACTGGATTAGGTTTTGGTGGTGCCGTTTATGCAAGACAATATTATGGTCTTGGAGCTAGTACTTATGCCATTACTGGTGCTACTTATCAAGGTGATTGGAATAGTCTATATACAGGCTCTCTTAAAGATTTAAGAGAAATTGTGTTGACTGGAGAAGCCACTGATAATTTTGCTTATCAAGGAATTAGTAAAGTATTAACTGCTTATGTTTATCATCAGCTAGTTGATTATTTTGGTGATATCCCTTACTCAGAGGCTCTTCAAGGAGAGACGATTATTTCGCCTGTTTTCGATACCGATGCTTCTATTTACACTGCATTGCTTGCATCATTAGATGACGCAATTAGTGATTTGGACTTGGCTATCGCTAATGGTGATCTAGTGAGTGGTGATCTTATGTATTCGGGTAATTACGCGAACTGGATAGCAGCTGCTAATACATTGAAACTGAAGATGTATCTAAACTTAGGGAATGTATCTCCTGCTGTAGCTACAGCTGGAATTGATGCAATTCTTGCTGACGGTAGAATTATTGACACTTCGGTTGAAGATTGGCAGTTGAATTTCACTTCGGATCAAGTACCGAATGGTCGTCATCCATTTTACAATAGTGAGTATTCTACTAGCCCTGGTTATTTAGATAATTTTATGATGTTATCTATGGTGCAGGACAATGATCCTCGACTTAGGTATTATTTCTACAGACAAGCGACTTACGGTTCTTTGGATTTCCAAACTACTCCTTGTTCAAGTAGAAGTGATTGTGCCACTTGGGATGCATTGTTATTGACAGGTACAAATTACATTGGAAGAGATCACGGAGATCCTTCAGGACTACCTGGTGATGACAATCTTGTTACCGTACCTGGTGTTTATCCATTCGGTGGTAAATGGGATGATAGCAGTTATAATACTGTGAATGCAAATAGTTCCAATCCGGCTAATACTGGAGCATTGGGCGCTGGATTCATGCCATTCTTTACTTCTTCGATGACTCACTTCATGTTAGCGGAAGCTAATCTGAATTTGGGTGTGACAACTCCTACAACAGCAGTTGGACATTATGAAGCTGGAATGCAGGCATCTTTTGACAAAGTGAGAGCTTACTCAATGAGTACCACTGAAGGTGACTTCATTGATGCATGGGAATCTGATACGCTTATTCATGGTGCAGATGCTCAAGGTGCTTCAGCATTCTTAGGATATGATTCACTTGCTACTGCATATATAGATGATAAAGTGGCTGATTTTAATTCAGCATCTGCAGGTGATCAATTGAATTTGGTGATGATCCAAAAGAGTAGATCAAACTGGGGGAATGGAATGGAATCTTATACGGATTTGAGAAGAACAAATTTACCTAATACGTATCCTGCTTCTTTAGCTCCACAAGGGCCATTTCCTGCAAGAGTTATTTATCCAGATTCGGAGATTGCGAGTAATCCAAATGCCCCTGGCACTGTGATTCCTCAGTCTACACCAGTATTTTGGGATAATTAAAATATAATACAATGAAGAAAATATTTATAGCATTATTTTTTATTACATGTGTATTCGCATGTGAGAATGAAGATTTGGATCCAAGACCGGATTTGAATGATAGCGTAGGAGCTGTGACTCTTATTACTGGCCAAAATCAGACCGCTTTTGATTTAGGTTTGTTGGATACAGAGACAGTGAGCTTTACGATTGATGTAGATGGATTTGATAAGACTGAGATTGAGTCTGTGACAGTTCAATTTATATATACTGATGCGAAGAGACTACCTAACCCAGATCCAGAAGGAGATAAACTCGATTCTGTACATGCGACGGTAGTATTGGAGACAGTAACATCTTTCCCTGCTACTGTAAGTTATACAGCAGCTGAAATGGCTGCTGCAGTAGGGTTTACAACGACTGATTCACTCTTCATCGGTGATAATTTCGATATTACGTTTCCTATCAACACGACAGATGGAAGAACCTTAACAACTGCTTTGAGCTCAGATTTGTGCTTGCAGCCGGCACAACCATCTTTTGGTGGATGTAATGTTAAGTTAAACATCGTATGTCCATTTGTTGAGGCGGATGCGTTAGGAACATATCTTTTTGTTGAAGATGGTTTCCCAGCTTCATTAGATGCTACGGCACCTATCAGTCTGGTAGCAGGAACAGAGCCGAATACATATACTTTTGTGAATATGTTT
>CAYGTD010000390.1:0-3063 GCA_964352725.1 uncultured Roseivirgaceae bacterium | reverse complement strand
TATATATGCTTCAAACTATAACAATGGAAACATTTTGAAAGTGGATAAAGATGGTTTGGTTTCAGTATTGGCAGATATTGACTTACCGCAAGGAACATCCACGAACCTTGGGGTAACGGGATATTTAACTATGCTGAATGATGTCATTTATGTGTCAGGTTTAGGGGCGCATCAAGTATATAGCGTTACTACCAATGGGATAGTCAATAAAGTAGCTGGATCTACTCGTGGGTTTCAAGATGGTACTGCGTCGTTAGCGAAATTCGATACTCCAAATGGGATAGTTGGTCGTGATAATAAACTATTTGTAGTTGAATTTGGAAATACGTCTTTACGAGTTATAGAATTAAAATAGCAATAGAATAACCTTTTATATTCAGCCATATTACACCACTTTATGCCTTTAGTAATAATATTTTATAGGTTGTAGTAAAGTGAATTAAAGAGTATATCATAACTAGGTCTAAGTTCTACTTAAAACTGGAATGCATAGAAATTTTAGTTAGAAGGCATTGCAAGTAAAGATTATCTTCATAAAAATAATAGAAAAAATCAATCATGAATTATAAAGAAAAAATTGGATCGAAAGAAAACCCATTGATTCTAAAAACACCACCCTTATCATCAGAATATACAATGCATGTTGGTGAAAAGGATGGAAAAGAAATACTGGTATGCACCGTAAAAGCTACAGTACTCCATTACGATATTAGATGCATAGAAGATTTGCACAAAATGCTCAAAAACCACGGTGATTGGATGGAGCTTGGTAGTAAAGATGAAAAAGTCGAAACTAAACCAGATACTGTAGAACATTGGGCTAGATCTTTAGACAATCCTGTTGGTGGTTGGTATGGAATAAAAAAGGGACTTAGAGGAAGATTCGGAATGTATATTCCACCTTTAATGGAAGCATTAGGCTTGGCAGTATTAACACATGATGCAAGAGGAAATAAGATGAGAGTAATTGAATCTCAAAAATGAAAGTGTAACCATGTCAGACAAAATTTTTGTGGTCGTTTGGAAATATAATGTTATTGATGGCAATGAAGAGCAGTTTGAATATGAGTATGGTTCAAACGGGAGATGGGTAGAACTGTTTAAGCGTTCTGGAGAGTATATAAATTCACATCTAATCAAAGATAAAAGTGATACAAGAAGTTATTTATTATTCGATTGTTGGAATAGCGAACATGCATATAATTTATTCCTTCAGCAATATGGTGTAGAGTATAGTTCTTTAGCGAAAAGATTTGAAGAAATATATAGTAGTGAAACTCGTTTTGGTGTGTTTAATCTTACTAGGGAGAGTCTCAAAAGAAAAGTTTTGTTTCGTTCAAATAATAAATAAACATCATTCAACGAAACTTATGAAAATTAAAAAACTATTGATACTGGCACTTAGCTTAACGAGTCTATCCGTTCATTCACAAACAATAAAAATTGAAGCCATAGATGAATTTGTTCAAAAAATTTATGACTCAATAGCGTATACCCCTAGTATTTCAATAGGTGTAATATATAATGGAAAGATAGTTCATCAAAAAGCGTATGGTTACAGAAATGTTGAAAAGAAAACACCAGCAACTACTTCTACTCAGTACTATATAGCATCAACCACTAAGTCTTTTACAGCTTTAGCTGCTACCATTTTAGCAGAAAAGGGATTATTAGATTTTAATAAGTCGTTAGCAGACTACTTCCCAAATGTAGATTTTGCAGATTCTATTCAAGCCGATAAAATAAAGATTCCAGATTTGTTGGGTCATACCTCGGGAATTGATAATTGCGCAGATATGACTTTTAAATTGGCATATTCAGGTTCTTATACTTATGATGAATTTTTTGAAATAATGAATGAAACCTGTTTTAGAGATGAAATCGGCACTTATAGGTATTCAAATTTTGGGTATAATCTGTTGAATTTAATTTTCCTAAAAGAGTTGGGTAAAACATGGAAAGAAGTAGTTCAAGAAGAAGTATTAGATCCTATTGGCATGGTACATACTTACAGCAGTTATGTAAAGCTATTAGAAAAAAGAGAAGATGTAGCAACACCGTATCACGCACTTGGAGTCAATGGTAAAGACTTTTTTGAAATCCCTAGAATGTATAAAGGTGATGATACCATGCATGCTGCAGGAGGCTTGTACTCTTCTGTTGATGATGTTTTAAAATGGCTGTTAATTCAAGTGAATGATGGGACAAATGATTCTAAAACTATAATATCACCGACAGCATTGGCTAAAACGAGAGAAATAAGGCAAGAGATAGAAGCTGACCGTTTTGGACTTGGAAAATTTAACGTCAGCTATGGACTTGGATGGAACATTGCGAAATATAAAGATAAAATGCTCTATCATCATGGCGGTGGATTTACAGGTTATAGAACTTTAATTTCATACATGCCTGAAACAAAATCAGGTGTAGTAGTAATGGTTAATGATAGTCAAATAGGTAATTGGTACACTACTTCATTATCTAATTTCGCATATGATCTTATGGAGAAAGCTCCAAAAAATGAAAATCAAGATTGGAAAAAAGCGTACTATGAAAACATATCAAAAACTAAGCTAGAACAAAAAAAATATGGCCTAGATCGTATGAAACAAGACTTTGTAAACCGTTCTAACCGCACTTGGGATTTAACTGTGTCTAACACTGCTATCAGTGGAGTTTACAAATGTAAAGATGGAAATAGAGCGTTGATTAGAATCTTTGAAAAGGATGGAAGATTAGGCGTTTCACAAGGGAACATGAATGCTAGTGTAGAGCCTTACATCTACCCAAATACAATTCGAGTAGATATGTTTGGAATAGGTGATATGCTTGAATTAGATGTTGATGGAGAGCAAGTCAAAGGGTTTTCTTATAAAGATTATTATTATGAAAAATTGTAGTTTTTTAGGTCAAGTTATGGGACAGTTGATTTGAATAATTTTGTTATATGCTAATGTATCTTCAGACTTAGAATCCTATACTATTACTTACTTACCTTCTATTTTAGCTAAAACAAACTCCCTTGAGTTTCCTCCAACTCTGGATAGTAGTGGTAAGATTGAA
>CAYGTD010000389.1:0-3073 GCA_964352725.1 uncultured Roseivirgaceae bacterium | reverse complement strand
GTTTGAGCTGGACCCTGGCCCAATGCCTGCTCCAAGTAATTGACCATTTTGAGTATATCCTTGCCTAACTGTGCCGTGGATATAAAATGGCGGTTCGGGTCTATACTGGTAGCTTATTGCACGAGACAAGTTGGTGTGTTCGTAAGTGATTAGCATTTTTCCTTTTTCAGTATAAAATGTTTTGTCAAACCCAAAAGTAAATGCACGACTGTGATCAGGATCTACCAAAATATTTCTGGCCGAGCCATTAAAGTCGTTCTTAGCAAACTCAAAATAAATTCGCGTACCAGCTTGAGGGAGCATCCATTCAGCAAAAATAGAAATCATCTGATCGAAACGGTCATTTAGCACTCTTCCTAATGTGTCTAATTGAATATTTTCATCGTCAAAATAGAAGATAGGTCTTGTTAGATCACTGAGCTCAAAAAAGGTGGCATCCTGATATAACACTCTATTGAATCCAACTTTGAAATATTTCACTTTAGGAACAACATATGAAACTGTCAGTGCAGTAAAGTAGCGGTTATCATTGTCTGGGTTTTGATCAAAGTAATCAGATTCTTTTAACAATCCCCAATATAGATTTGAATGAATTTTACCTAAAGAGACATCTTTCCATTTTATATCTAAAAACCTTGGAGTTCCTAAATTGATATGTGGAATGCCTGGCCCTTGTTGACTTAGCAAAATAGGATTAATCGTACTTGGCCCAACTGTGATGTTTTGAGTAGAAGCTGCTAATGAAATATGCTTTCTCGAGAATCTGATTTCTGATTGCCCAGGATAAAGGTCAACAAAACTCTGGTCTCCATATCGCTGTACATAGTCAATATCACCACCAGTTGTAAACTGATAATTAAAGGGGCTTTTATTTGTTCTTATGGTTGGAGCAATTGAAAAATCAGCATTTTGAGAATAGAATATGGATGGGACAAATGAATAACTGAAACTTCCTTTTTTTCCATAAAATCCAGCATTTAGTTCTGTTGTTAAACCTTTTCCTTTCCAAACAGGTCCATCATTATATCCAAAAGGTCTATTAAAATTGTAATGGATCGTCAATTCGGGATCATAAAATTGAAATGGAGAATTACTATCGGTATCAAAGTACGACCCCCAGATATTCTCACTAATGGTATCATTTTGAAGTACTATTTGCGAGTTGATATAATTGGACTCAAAGTTGGATAAATAGAGGAGATGTGCATACATATCATACGCACTACCTGGTCTTGCTACTTGAGCATTACTCGAAATTGATACTGTAAATAAAAATAGTAAAGAGAGAATTGAAAATTTCATAAGAAAACGCTTTCTAATTTCAAACGCAAGTTTAATTCACTTTTGCTCCAAATAGTGAGTCATTTCAAACACCTTTCCAATTACTTTTTCATCTCCATCATCCCATATATAATCAAATAGCTTTCCATTTTGGTTGATTTCATAGCGAATTTCCCAATGAGAATCATCTTGATCGGGAAGATATTCAGAACCATTAAAAACACGAATCGTCAATTTATTTAATCCCTTCACTAGGTGCTTCGTAACATCTACTTTAAAAGTAAGTTCAGGATTGCCTTCGATTAAACCACTATTATAAATCAAGGAATCTTCCACAAGTACTTCCACTCTATTATCTATTTTCTCAAAAGTCAAAGTGAAAGTATTTGTTTCTTGAGCTACAAACTGGGAAAAAAGGAAAACTATTAACGACTTCATTTCGAATATTTTACTTAAGTCAAGTGATTATTAAAATACCACTAAAAGAAGCTTCTTTATCATATTGATCTTGGTAAGCAGGATGGTCTAACAAAAGATGTGCAATTTTGCATTTTTTGACGACAATGAATACTTTCTGCACAATTGTTACATCAGATTTCATGCATTATGCACTTGCATTACATGATTCTATAATAAAACATATGCCTAAGGCAAGGCTTCAGGTTTTAATGGTTGATGATAAAACAGATTTTGAACTACCAGGTGAATCTCGTATAGAATTACACACTTTAGAAAATATAAAAACCGAACGCTCAAAAAAGGTCTATGAAAAATATTATTCAGACCTAAATAAATTTAGATGGTCTATGAAATCGGTCTTTTTGAGTTTTCTATTAGATGAATTTGAAAAGGTAATTTTTCTAGATCCAGATATCAACTTCTTTGAAAATGGGGATTTTCTGTTCGAATTGTTGGATACCCACAATGTCTTATTAACTCCTCACTGGCGCGTTGCTGATTTGAGAATTCCAAAAAATGACATGGTTAGAATATACGAACATGGAATTCATAATGCTGGATTCGTTGCGTCTAACAAAAATGGTAAGGAAGCAATGAACTGGTGGATTGATGCATGTCTATTTAAGTGTGAGAAAGATAAAATGAATGGTATCTGGGATGATCAGTCATACTTAAGTATTATGCATCTTTTCCATGAGGGAGTTCATATATTGAAACACAAGGGTTGTAATGTCTCTTTCTGGAATTATCGTTATAATAAACGAGTTATCTTAAATAACCAGGTTTTGTTGGGAGCAAAGGATCCAATTATATTCATTCATTTTGATAGGGACACTATCAATAAAGTTAATGAAGGAGTAGAAGATTACTTGTTGTCTCACCTCCAATCGTATCAAGAGAGGTTAGGAAATAATATGTCTATTTATTCATTAGCTTAATTATGAAAACTTATTGTAGTATAGCTCATATTGATGAATTAGATAGTGTGCAGCTTTTGATTAACTCAATTAAAAGGATAGATTCTAAAGCTCATTTTTCCATTTTATTGATTGGGAAAAAGCCAAAAAAGAAATCTGTTTTTCATTTTCAAAATTGTTCCTACTACTTTTATGATAAGACTTATTTTTCAGGTCGTTCTTTAGCTTTCTTTAAAAAATATAGGTACAAAGACTCCTTTAGAGAGTCAATGATTCCAGAGTTTTTAATTATGCTATTAAGGATTGGAATCGAAAAAGTAATTTATCTAGATAGGAAAAGTTATTGCTATCAAAGTCTTGAAAGTGTTTGGGGGTTATTAAAGTCAAATGATGTCGTACTAAATCCAAATGGATGG
>CAYGTD010000388.1:0-3077 GCA_964352725.1 uncultured Roseivirgaceae bacterium | reverse complement strand
AATACAAGATCCAAGTTAATTCAGGGCGAACTAGAGCTAGAAACTTCCCCCAATCAAAAAGGAAATGTACTAATTGTAAATGCACCAGCAAACCTGATACAAATACAAGCAGATATGAGCCAAAATACCATGCAAACGGTATAGCCTCCAATTTATATTTTCTTGTTTTTTGGACTTTATAAAAGCTCAGGAACCAATGAATTTATTATCTTTCATTTCTAGGAGTAAAACTGCCACCATGAAAATATTTCTGACCGATGATCATGCCATGCTTTTGGGAGGTCTTATAAAAATACTCTCAGCAGAAGATGAATTTGAAGTCATTGGCTCTGCAGGCTCTGTAAAAGAAACGCTCGATGCATTAACCCAAAAAACACCTGATTTACTTATCACAGACTACAACCTTCCAGACGATGATGGTTTAGCACTTGTCCGTAGAGTAAAGCAGAAATATCCCAATATCAAAATCATTGTGCTGAGTATGCACGATGAAGCTCACTTGGTAAAGGAAATATTGAAAGAAGGTATCAATGGCTACATTCTCAAAAAGGATTCCCACAACGAATTAGTTAATGCCGTTTATGCCGTAAAGCAAGACAAGATTTATCTTAGTTCCGATATCAACGCCATGCTGATGAAAGGCCTGAATGGGAATGAGGAGCAGCGCTTATTAACAGATAGAGAAAGAGAAATTTTGAAACTTATAGCTAGGGAGTTTACCAATAAAGACATGGCGGAGGAGCTATTCATAAGTGAACGAACCGTGGAAACCCACCGAAAAAACATCTTCAGAAAAACAGGCACTAACAACCTTGTTGGTCTTATCAAATTTGCCTACGCGAATAATTTGATCTAAACTAAAAAAGCTTATTGTCTCTTTGATTTAGCTTATCAGAACCAAAAATATACGTAGTTCATGGTACACAAAATCCCATAGTGATGGGATATAAAAAATTCGCTTTCTAGCTGAATTTTGAAATAAAAATCCATGAAGAAAATTCTCTTTTTTGCCTCTACAATTTTACTAGCTGTAATGGCCAATGCTCAGACTGTCAACTATCAAGTGTTGGAAGATAACCCTGAAAAAGCCTATACCAAATTTATAGCTCCGGAAATTGGGACTGAGTACAATGCTACAGACATCAGCGTTTCACTTGGAGTAAATGCTAGATACGGAATTACAGATATCATAACATTAGAAGGAGTAGCCAGATTTGATGTTTACAGTTTTAATTCTGGAGGCCCTACTTTCTTACTAGAAGCTGGCGCTTTTTATCCTTTAAAAAAAAAGATCAAAAACAAAGAAGTGCCCATCATTCTTAGCTACAATCCATATGCAGGCACAGTCTATAAAGACGGAAGAAGCTATAATGTGGAGGAAACCAAGTCCATTACTATCCCATCTGGTCAGTACAAAAATCAATACGGAGTAAGAGGTGGATTACATTATCGATCAATTGGAGCAGGAGATGAAGTTATTGGGATCGCTACTGGCAATATCAACCTTGCTGGCATTTACATTGGTGGGCAAATGACCACACAAGCTTATGTGAAGACCAAAATTAACAACGATGTAGAGCGAATAGGTGCTGGATTTACTCGTATCTATTTTGACGCATTGATATTACCAGTGAGTGAGTTAAGTGATGCAACTCTTGCGCCAACTGCTGAATCTGATGGGACAATCGGTTGGAGACTTGGTTTTCAGTGGTTTGTTTCTCCACATGATGGTGATTACAAATTTTTAGGAAATTCTGTATTTGGAGCAGAGTTAGGTAAAAGACCTTTGAGTGGTTTCCTATTTAATGTCACCTGGGGATTCGCTTTGAATAGATCCTAATATTCTTAAAAATTAATATTCAAGATAATAAGTCATGATTTTTCGGGTTTACGGTATATAAAATGCCCTTACCATGGGATGGATATAACTATTTATTAAGGCCACATTTGAATAAAAAATCAAAATGAAAAAGCAACTGTTTACCATACTTAGTACCTGCCTACTTTTCATAGTGTCTTGTGGGGAGGACAATATTGATGATCTCCTTTCTGGAACAGTTCCAGAAGGGATAAAAGGTCAAGTAGTCAATATGAAATTTGACACACAAGATTATGGCCCATACAAAAAAGGAGATATAGTAGAGTTTACTTTTAGTAGCTCAGGAATATTACAAATCAAAGATGCCATTGGCAATACGCTTACACTTGAGACAATGGTGGTTGAGGGAAGTGAGTTTATTTGGGAAGACAATGACCACAGCAAGAGATATGCTGTATCATTAAAGAATGACAATACAGAGTTGAATGAAATCAATCTGTTGGAGCAAACTGATAATTCGTTCTTAGGACAGTTTGTGCCTGAAGGAGAAGGTGGTGGAGATGCCCTTGATATCATTAAAGGATTAGCAACAAAAGGCAAAAATGATACAGGGCATTATGATGTAGTAGCTGTTAATAAAGGCATACATGAAAGAATGACCATCTTAATTGACCCTGAAGGAAATATGAATTTTGATGAGACAATTTCTTTCTCCGTTGACAACTACGAGCTAGTTACCGACGCTATTGATTGCTGTATGGGAGTATGGATTGACATGAGTCCTTATCCTACAGAAACCTACCCAAGACTTGAAGTCTATTTAGATGATGATGGCAATCTTTCAGAAATGCACTATTCTCCAGAGTATCCAAATGTGACTGATAAAGTAGAAATTACCTTCTAAGTCTTCACAAAACACAAGCACTAAAGCTCCTTTTTCAAAGGAGCTTTTTCTTTTTCTACGGGTTTCATGGTATATGAAAATGCCTTTTTTGTGGGATAAAAAACACGATTGTAATTAAGAACCTTTGAATACAACAAATTTTTAATGCCATGAAAAAAATAATTTATCTATTAGCAATGATTGTTTGTGCAAGTATTTCCGCTCAGACAGTAGAAGGAACACCAGAGTTTAAAACTGGAAGAGCAGCTGGAAATGCCTCTGAAGGAAAAATGAAAAAGGCAGCTAAACGCTTCTTTATCAACTCTTTTTCAGTGAATTATCAAATTCTATACAATGATTGGGAAGCAACAAGAG
>CAYGTD010000387.1:442-3079 GCA_964352725.1 uncultured Roseivirgaceae bacterium | reverse complement strand
GCATACGTTCCGCCATGGATGGCAATACCGCAGCAATCATGTGCGAACGTGAATCCTCTGATGCAGCTGGCGCCTACCCAATCACACCTTCTACGCAAATGGGTGAATATTGGGCCGAAGAAGCTGCCAAAGGCCATCTGAATATTTCTGATAAACCACTCATATTCATTGAGCCTGAAGGAGAACACGCTGCTGCTGCAGTGACCGCCGGACTATCAATGACGGGCCAGAGAGCAGCCAATTTTTCATCAGGGCAGGGAATTGCCTATATGCACGAGTCCTTGTATGCTGCAGTTGGTAAGCGACTGACCTATGTCTTGAATATTGGAGCCCGAGCCATGACCAAGTCTACGCTCAATGTGCATGCTGGACATGATGATTATCATGCCATCGATGATACGGGCTTTTTTCAATTGTTTGCTAAGAATGCACAACATGTAGCAGATCTAAATGTAATTGCACACCGAATTGCGGAGCTAGCACTTACTCCGGGTATTGTAGCTCAGGATGGGTTTCTTACTACCCACTTAATAGAAAGTCTATACATCCCAGAGAGGGAATTAATCAAAGAGTTTTTGGGTAGGCCTGATGATATTATCAAAACTCCTACTCCCGCACAAAAAATCATTTTTGGAGATGAACGAAGACGTATTCCCGAGCTCTGGGACGTAGATAATCCACTCATGGCTGGGATTGTACAAAATCAAGATTCCTACATGCAAAGTGTGGCCGCACAGCGTCCATTCTTCTTTGATCACATTAAGGAGTTAACGGATCAGACATTTGATGAGTATGCGCAACTAACTGGCAGGAAATATCAGCGTGTGATGACCTATAAAGCAGAGGATGCAGACTACCTCATCTTAGGTCAGGGAAGTGTCATTCCTAGTGCAGAAGTCGTGGTGGACTATTTGAGAGATACCCGAAAGCTAAAAGTGGGAGTGGTAGACCTAGTGATGTTCCGTCCTTTCCCTGCAGATCATCTAGCCAAAATTCTAAAAGGCAAGAAAGGAGTGGTGGTACTCGAACGACTCGATCAGCCATTAGCCGAAGATTTACCTATCGCAAGAGAATTGAGATCAGTCGTTTCAAAATGCTTTGAAAATGGTCTTTACAAGAAAAATCCGCCATACCCTGACCTTGATACCTACCAGCAAAAAGAGGTCCCACCGATTTATTCCGGTTCATTCGGAATGGGAAGTAGAGACCTGCAACCAGAGGCGATCATTGGAGCAATTGAAAACATGCTTCCGAATGGCAAACACAAAAAGCAATTTTATCTGTCGATTGATTTCATAAGAGAAAATCCATTCACCCCAAAACAACGTGCATATCAGGAATCCATTGAGGACGCCTATCCAAAGGTGAAAGAGCTAGCTGTTAGAGGCTCTGAAAATCCTAACCTCATGCCTAAAGGCGCTACCACTGTGCGATTCCATTCAGTGGGGGGTTGGGGAGCCATGACGACTGGGAAGAACCTGGCCATGACTCTCTATGATCTTTTGGGGTTTGACATTAAGGCCAACCCTAAATATGGCTCTGAGAAAAAAGGTCAACCGACTACTTATTATTTATCGGCGGCTCCAGAACCCATTAGGATCAACTGTGAATACTTTTTCGTAGATGTAGTATTATCTCCAGATCCAAATGTTTTTAAGCATACGAATGCACTTGCAGGACTTAAAAAAGGTGGATGCTTCATCATTCAAAGTGATAAATCGAATCCGGATGAAGTATGGGAGAGCATTCCTAAGCAGTATCAGAAAATCATAATGAACAATGATATCCATGTTCACTACATCGATGGATTTAAAATTGCTAGGGAAGAAGCCACTGATCCAGAACTACAACTAAGAATGCAGGGTATCGCTTTTCAAGGAGCATTCTTTGCGGCCTCACCTTTAATGAAAACAGCTGGGCTGAATGAAAAAGAATTATTGAAGGCCATTGAAGATCAGATACAGCACAAATTTGGGGGCAAAGGTCAACGAGTAGTGGACGATAACATGCGTGTAGTAAAGCGTGGATTTACCGAAGTGCATGAGATCATCAACAAAGAAATTCAGAGCAATGGTGCGGTAAAATCAAATGGTGCGATTGGTGTTCCAATTCCAGAGATGATGAAGAATCTTCCGCAGAGCAAGTCCAATTTGAGCGACATCCATCGGTTCTGGGAGCAAACTGGAAACTTTTATGCCCAAGGAATGGGTAACGACAACCTGACGGATCCCTTTATTGGATTGAGTGTCATGCCTGCGGTTTCATCTGTATTCAGGGACATGACAGGTATTCGTTTTGAACACCCTGAATGGATTGCTAACAATTGCACGGCATGTGGAAAATGCTATACGGTTTGCCCAGATACCGCCATTCCTGGTTTGGTAAGTGAGCTGACTGACGTATTGGATACGGTAGTGAAGCGTGTGAAGAAGCATCATGATAAGGTTGCTCTTTTACCAAAGGCGGTTCGAACCATGGAGAGTAAAATTCGAAGCTTGTTCAAAGCTTCAACCAATGGAGCTACCGTTAACAACTTGATGCAGGAAGCCATCGACCAGATGATCGCGGAAAGTCCTGATAAAGAAAATATGAGTAAGGAGTTTGGCTGGTTCAGAGATGAGCTGGGTGATTTTCAAT
>CAYGTD010000387.1:0-432 GCA_964352725.1 uncultured Roseivirgaceae bacterium | reverse complement strand
ATTTTCAATTTGCATTGACTCGGCCCTATTATGACCTTCATGAAAAGAAGTCACCCAACAGTGGCGGTCTTTTCAGCATTACCATAAACCCAAATACCTGTAAAGGATGTAATGAATGTATTGCGGTTTGCGATGATGATGCCTTAAGACCTATCATTCAAACAGATGGCACAGTGGCCAAATTAAGAAAGGATTGGGATTTTTGGACAGATCTTCCTACTACTCCGGAAAAGTATAATCGAATTGATGATCTAGAGGAAAAAATTGGTCCTCTGGAAACCATTCTTCTAAACAAAGATGCCTATTTGAACTTCGCCAGTGGTGACGGTGCTTGCTTGGGATGCTCAGAGAAATCGGTGGTTCATTTGTTTACCGCTACAGTGGAATCGTTAATGCAGCCCCGCATTAAAAAGCATGTGAATCATATCGATG
>CAYGTD010000386.1:0-3141 GCA_964352725.1 uncultured Roseivirgaceae bacterium | reverse complement strand
TAATATGATAGTGGATCAGATTCCAAATTTCTATTTCGGTAGATTTGATTTGAGATGTTCCTCCTACGATGATTTGCGAAAGCTGAAAAACTTCAAAATTCTGGAGTTGAATGGCGCTGGAGCTGAGCCCGGCCATGTCTATCAACCTGGTTCTTCACTTTTGAAGGCATACAAGGACATCTTTTGGCATCTGAAAGTTTTAGCTGATATTAGTATTCAAAACCACAAAAGGGGATATTCTTATTGGAGTTTTAAGCAAGGCTACCAAAAATGGAAAAGCCATCAAGAATATAATCGCCTGCTTTCCGATTCATGATTTTACAAACACTCATCGTTGCATTTGTCATTAGCTACATAGGCTCCATTCCTCCAGGAACAATCAATGTTTCGGTGATGCAGTTATCGATATTGAAAAAACATCGAGCTGCGATTTTCTTCGCATTGGCAGCCACTATTGTAGAGTTTGGATATGCGGCGATCACCGTGCAGTTTCACATCTTTCTCAACAACAACGAAACCATCTCCAGCTATTTTCAGATCATCACCGCAGCAGCCTTGATTGGTCTTGGCCTATTCAACTTACTATCGAAAACCACCTCTAAGTCAGTCAAAGTGAATGACGAGCTGAAAGGGCGACACGGATTTGGAAAAGGGCTCATGTTGGGGTTGCTCAATCCCATGTCCATTCCATTCTGGTTAGCGATCACTACTTACCTAGAAAACGATGGACTTATTGACGTTCAAGGCTTTGGATTCTGGGCCTATTTGATAGGATTAGCTGCTGGTACATTTTGTCTATTGATCACTATTGACGCCATGGGAAAACGATTCGCTAAAATCTCTGATAATACTTTTTTAGTACACAAAGTACCCGGTTTTATTCTGTTGGGATTGGGTGTTTACTTTTTAACGAAGTTGATTTTTTTGTGAAAGGAGAATCTAATTCCACCACCCATAAAAAACCGTACACTCACCTCACGATTTTTCATTAGTATTATGCTTGAAACAGACCTAACTATATGAAAAAGCTACTCCTACTCCTTGCTATTCTTCCAGTCATTGGATTTTCACAAACCAAAAAAGTGTTGGATCACAGTGACTATGATGTGTGGAGAAATACCTCTAAAGAACTGATTAGTAATGATGGATCGGCCATCGCCTACTCTACAGAAACCAATGGATATGGTAATGAGCAGGTGAAATTACACCAATTTTCTGGGGCAGAGATACTATTTCACGACAGAGCTTCTAGTCCCTATTTTTCAAATAATTCGAAGCATCTCATCTTTAAGGTATCACCTGATTTCTACGAATTGAGAGATCTGAAACGAAAGAAAACGAAAGAGAAAGACCTGCCTGGAGATACCCTTGCCATCTACTCGATTGGTGCTAAAGGAATGAATAAAATCGCTGGGCTTCAATCATTCAAAGTGCCTGAAAAGTGGGACAACTACGTGGTGTATTTATATGAGCCAGCGGAAGACACAACAAAGGCAAAAAAGAAGGAAAAGAAGCGTAGTAAAAAGAATGGCTATGATTTAGTCGTTAGAAATCTGAATGACCAGTCAGAAGTGACATTCTCTTATGTCTTGGATTACGAAATAGCAGAAGAAGGAGCGGCATTAGCGCTGACTACTACAGGCAATGACAGCACTGTTGCACAAGGTGTCTACACGTTTGACTTTGAGGCTAAATCTTTCATGCCAGTTTTTCGGGCAAAAGGCGAGTATTCTCAACTGGCTTGGGACAAAATGGGGAAACAACTTTCGTTTATCTCTGATACAGATACCACAAAAGCATTGAAACGAGATTTTCATTTGCACTATTACAAAACAGATTGGGATAGCAGTAAAACCATCGCTAAGAATGCTGACCTAAATAACCTTATGGTCAACAAGGATTTTAGCAGTTATTTCTCAGAATCTGGCAAACGATTATTTTTTGAAACCAAAGAATATCCAGTCCTACAAGACACGTCTCTTTTGAAAGATGAGATCGTGAATGTAGAAGTTTGGAATTACAATGATCAGCGACTTTTTACTCAACAAGAAAATGATAAAAAAGACGATGAAAAGTTTGGCTACACCAGCTACTATGATGTGGCAAAAGACAAATTTGTTCAGCTTGGTGGAAAGGAATACTCACGAGTTTCCGTGAGCAATGAAGGGGATGGTAATACAGCATTAGCAATGAGTGACTTCAATTACAGAAAATTGATCACTTGGGAAGGCTATACACTGAATGATCTATACACCATTGATCTAGCTACTGGAAACAAAACAAAAATCTTAGACGGTGTTCGTGGATATGTGTCACTTTCTCCGAATGGAAAGTATGCCTATTGGTACAATAATACTGACTCGGCATGGTTTGCCTATTCCTTTAGTGCCAAGTCCACCAAGCAACTGACCTCCAATGATCAGGTGCCGTTCTATAATGAAATTCATGATACTCCATCTGACCCCTGGCCATACGGAGTATTGAGTTGGACGGAGAATGATGATCGTGTATTGATCTACGATCGCTATGACATTTGGGAAGTAGACCCAAGTATGAAAGTAGCAGCAAAGCGCATCACACCAAATGGGCGAAGTAAGAAATTGACCTACAGATATATTCAGCTTGATAGAGAGGAACGATTTATCAAAAAGAATCAGAAGCTCCTACTCTCTGGATTCTACGAAACGGACAAAAGCGAAGCTCTTTTTTCTTTTACTTATGGGAAAAATAGTCCTTCAGAATTGATTTCAGGAGACTTCCAATACGGATCATTCAGGAAATCAAGAGATGCTAAAAACCTGCTATTTACTAAGGAGAACTTCCAAGTATTCCCTGATCTATTGGCAACAGATCTTTCGTTCAAGTCAATAAAGAAAATAAGTGACGTCAATCCACAACAGAAAGATTACAACTGGGGTACTAATGAGCTCGTATACTGGACTTCTTTGGATGGACAAAAAATGGAAGGTATGCTGGTAAAGCCAGAGAATTTCGATCCCAACAAGAAGTATCCAATGATTGTGAATTTCTATGAAAAAAGTTCCGACCGGTTGAACCGGCATCCGGACCCGTCACCGGGAAGATCTACGATCAACTATAGCTTCTATGCTTCTAGAGGCTACTTGATTTTCAATCCAAATG
>CAYGTD010000385.1:0-3150 GCA_964352725.1 uncultured Roseivirgaceae bacterium | reverse complement strand
TTTGCTGTGACAGACAATGCACGAATTATTGTTGCAGAGCCTGCCGCTTTGGATTTTGAGACAACTCCTACTTTCGTCTTGGAAATAGAAATATCAGATGGCATTGAGTCAGTCATTTCAATAGTCACGATTAATTTGATAGATGTGGATGAATCAGTTAATACAGCCCCTACAGTTGAAAACCAAGTATTCTCTATTGATGAATCGAGCCCTACTGGGACACCTATTGGTACTATTGTAGCGGACGATGCAGAAGAAGATGCTCTGACTTTCACCATCGTTGATGGGAATACAAGCCGCCTTTGGACAGGTGAACCGCTGACTTTCACAAAAGCTGACGGAGCAAATCCTACACTAGAAGCCAATCAAGATCGGCTAACTGATCAAGTTTGGATCACCAGAGACAATAACGGGGGTCAGATATTCAACATTCAGGTAGAAAATTCAGCCACAAAGGAGACCAGTCCAGCAGATACTGAATGGGCGATTGGATCATTGCAAGATATTTCTAATCTGACTTTTGCTCCTTTTCGCTCAACAATTGACCCAAAAAATGTCGTTGGAGTTGAATTAGTACTGCATCTTATTACGGATGATCTTTATATCCCACTTACATTTAATTCATGGTCTCAAGGCCGTTTAGGTGGCTTTAGCTATACCAGAGGGACTGCCACTGCCCCTTTTGAACTTGATGAGATTACAGGTGAACTAAGGGTGAACAATAGTGAATCGTTGGATTTTGACATAAGTCCTCTATTCGAGTTAAATATTGCGGTATGAGATGGAGACTTATGCACAGCAGGTCAAGTAACAGTCAATTTAAATGATGTCAATGAAGAAGAAAATACTGCCCCAGTTGTAGAAGACCAAAATTTCTCCATCATAGGAGAAGTTCAGAATGGAACAGTAGTGGGTCAGGTAGAAGCAACGGATGCGGAAAATGACGAACTTATTTTCATGATTCTAGAAGGGAATACAGCGGGTATTTTACAATTGGTTGAGAACACAGGAGAAATAGTTGTGTTAGATGCTTCGCAAATAGATGCTAGTCAAACTCCTGAATACAACATGATTGTGAATGTTTCCGATGGTCAATTGTCCAATCAAGCAATTATCCGAGTAGAAGTATTAACAGAAAATAACAATACTGCCCCAACCATTGAAGATCAGTCTTTTACAGTGGACGTAAGTGTTGCTAATAATGATATAATTGGAACGATAATAGCAACTGATCCTGAAAATGATCCGCTTTCTTTTTTTATACAATCTGGCAATGAATCAGGAGTGTTTGCACTAAATGAAAACTCCGGACAACTATCCGTTATTGACGCATCTCAAATCGATATCAATATTACTCCCAATTATGAATTGACCATCATAGTATTTGATGGGGAGCTTACTGATGAAGCACTTGTTACGATTAGAGTAGAAGATACATCAGAAAATACTCCGCCTACTCTCAATGCTCAGACGTTCTCAGTACTTGAAAACAGTTCTGCAGGTACAAATGTGGGCATCATAGAAGCCACGGATGATGACGGTGATGTACTTACATTTACGCTGTTGTCAGGCAATGAAAGTGGAGCATTCTCTCTCGATGCTTCTATTGGCGAGATCAGTGTCGTTAATAGCGCGCCACTTGATTTTGAAACAACACAGCTATTTACGCTTCAGATAGAAGTCAGTGATGGCATTGCAACTGCCTCCGCTCCGATCACCATCAATATTATAGACCAAGAAGAAGGAAGTAACAATGCGCCTACTGTTGCTTCCTCAATAAGCAATCAATCATTTCTTGAAAATACAGAATCATTGAGAATTGATGTTTCTGGTACGTTTACAGATCCAGATGGAGATGTGTTAAGGTTGGTTGCTGCTTCTGCAGATACAAGTATTATCTATGCTGTAGTAAGTGGAGAAGAATTGGTGCTTCTTGGTAAGAGTCCCGGAACGACTGATATCACAGTCACTGCCTACGACGATCGTGGCGGTATCACCTCTACGTCTTTCTCTGCAACTCTGGAAGAAAATAATAACTCAGAACCCACCGTTTCCAATACCATTGATGATGTGGTAATTACGGAAGGTTTTGAGACCTATAGAGTTGATTTGACAAATGTCTTTGACGATCAAGACGGAGGTACACTGACATACGATGTGAAAAGTGGTAGTGAGGTCGATTTAGTTGCTGATTTCAACATATTAGTAGAGTGCTGTGGAAACACTACCGCAACAGGTAGGCATTTAGATGGAACCTACATTGAATTTGAGAATCAATCGTCCGACAATGCGGTTGAGTTCGAGTGGTCTTTTGGCTCAACGAAGGAAAATCCATCTGGATACTTTGAATTGAGCAATTTTGGTAACCATACTCGAACCTTTAGTTTGACAGTAAGAGATACTGACGGAAACTTTTCTGTAGTAGAAAAATCATACGATTTTAAAATGTTATTTGCTACCGGATTTGTTCGGATCGGTGGTGAAAGATTTAACTTGAAAGAGACTTTTCAAGCTGGAGATGTCAATGTTGACTTTCATCAATATTCAGACGCCAATGTAGGAGAAGGATTCTTAGGATACTCTGTTAATCAACTTCCAGAAAACCTCATACTTCGTATTGGAGGGGGTTATCCACCTGCACTTGCAATCACAGGAATGGAACAAGTCGGACAGTACAGTCCAACTGCTGCAAATAATTTTTACGTAAGTTATAAAGGTTACGAAACATTCGATGACGAAGGAGGCACTGAATCGAGTGGAGGAGTATTGGTCAATCTTGATACAGATGAAGAAAACGTAGTAGATGCTATTAGTTTAAGTGGAAGAATGCGAAATCTTGATGGCGATGAAATACCCTTCATTATTGAACTCAGTCATGTCCCAAGCACGTGTTATTATAATGGGATATTCTGTCTAGATGGTATTAATGCTGGAGGAATTTCTGATGAAAACAGGACCACCATTACTAATGAGGAAAGTAGCATATTGCAACCAAACAATATAAGAAGTGTCTCCGCTGATGGTGTGATTACAGCAACAATAGACGGAAATGAAATAGTAATTACAGAAGTCGGTATAGGGAAAACCGAAATATTGGTTTCTGCTACAGATGATGCAGGGGCAGTTGTTACGGATCAATTCAGTTTCGAA
>CAYGTD010000384.1:0-3168 GCA_964352725.1 uncultured Roseivirgaceae bacterium | reverse complement strand
CTAACACAATTCACAGACTTACTGGTGGTCTGAAGATTTTCTACTAACAAACCTACACACTGCCTTTCAATGGGTTATCTTCCCTATCACTATATTAGCTACGGTATTGATTGCTTTCTTAACGGTGAGTCTTCAAACGTTGAAAACAGCAAAAATGAATCCTGTGAAAGCGATAAGATATGAGTAGGATGATCATGCAAAAGATGACTAGCAATTGGAGATTTGAAATCCTGAAATATTGGTTTTAAAATTATGCATTAGGAAAGCATCATTAATAATATTGGCTTTGTCACTCCATCAACTGAAACTATTGAGCAAAGGAACTAAAATAAGTATATTACTATAAGCTTCTGAAGCTTATTCAGAATGACGATCGAGCAGAGAGTGTGCATAATTCTGAATTCATATCAATGTCTGATGCTGAGCAGAAGCCATATGACAGTTTAATGGTCTGGGACAAAAAAGTAGATAGTACCTTTGAATTCTATTACTAGATAATCAGATGTCCCATGACCATCATCATGCGGAAGGTAATGTAAAAGTCGCCTTCTTTCTCAATTTGGGTTTCACCATCATTGAAATCATTGGCGGGTTGTACACCAATAGCTTGGCCATTCTCTCAGATGCGTTGCATGATTTGGGGGATAGTTTGAGTTTAGGATTGTCTTGGTACTTCCAAAACCTCTCTAAAAAAGGAAGAACCAAAACCTTCTCGTATGGATACAAGCGATTCTCTTTGCTTGGCGCCATTATCAATTCCATTGTGCTCATAGTCGGTTCCATTGTTATTTTGACACATGCCATTCCTGACTTGATGAATCCTAGTGATACCAACGCACAAGGAATGCTGTACTTGGCCATTTTGGGTATTATCGTGAATGGAGTAGCTGTTTTCAAACTCCAAAAGGGACATTCCATCAACGAAAAAGTAGTTTCACTTCATCTACTCGAAGATGTCTTGGGATGGATTGCGGTGCTCATTGGGAGTATCATCATGATCTTTTATGATGCGCCGTATATCGATCCTCTCCTATCCATCTTGATCTCACTTTTTGTTCTTTTCAATGTTTACAAAAACCTAAGAAAGAGCTTCTTGGTAATCCTCCAAGGTATCCCTGATCAGGTAGACATAGAAACCATCCGTAAGAAGCTACGCGATATGGAGCAGGTAGCAGATCTGCACGACTGCCATGTGTGGTCGATGGATGGCGATTACAATGTGATGTCCATTCACTTGACGTTAAAGAAAAACTACGATTTGGATGAACAAATTTCCATCAAAGAAAAGGCACGAAAACTGCTCAAAAATGAATCTATCAACCACATCACCATTGAGCTGGAGCATCCTGAGGAAGATTGTGAGCTGGAGGATTGTTAGTGGATATATCCTTCTTAACTCACCAAATACTCCTTAGCACTTTCAACATCATCACACATTTTAATATTGCCACTAACAATTTTTGTGTAAGCCTTCAAGATCAGCTTTTTTAATCCATGAACTCCAACAAAAGCACGCCTTTTTGCCCTATCATTAAAATAGAGCTTACCATATTCTTTCATTTTTGAGCTTACAGCAGGATTCACGAATGCTCCTTCGGTATTTACTAAGACGAGTAATTTTTCTGTTGCAGCTAAGTAAGCGTCTTTTGTCTCTTCTAGTAACTCAAAAGACCTTTTTTCAGTCTTTGATTCAGTCAAATCAACGTATAGAATTTTCTTTTCTCGGTGCGTAATGTATGAAACTGGCATAGTGAATTCTTTGGATGAAAATAATGAAAAAAATCAACAATCTTACATTTGGTTTATGCGCAATCCAGTTGTTGATAAATTAAACAAGGCTTACCCTTCGTTGAGCAAACTATTTTCTACAGTATAAAGCATAATGATAGAAAAATTCATTGCCGCTCAGAAAATAGAACGAGTAAAAGAACTCTTGATCTACGATGAATTAACACTCTCGTTGATAGCTCACCCGAATGAATTACAGCTCTGTCGCTCACTGATCTGCTCAGTTTAAGAAAAAGACTGGTCTCTCTCCTACTGCTTTTAAGAAGCAATAGTCCCCTAAGAGAAAAGGATTGGAGTAGATTCAGAATATTAACTTATCAAAATAATAGGTATATAATCAGTTACAAATTGTGAAAAGTTAAAAAATTAATTGAGGATGGGAAGCTAATTAGATATCATTTAAAGCCTGACTCTGTTCCTCTGGTTTGGTACTTTGGAAAAAGATGCAGTTAGTCTATAAACACTGAAAACAGCTATAATGAATTATGTAACTACCAAGTTTCAGTAGTATTGGAGTTATAAAAATCAACTTTAATAAGAAACAAATTAAATGTGCATGCTATTGGCTATAAGGATGTTGATTTAGAAAAGAGTCGAATACTTTTAGTCTATGTGAAGTACATGAAGGTGATCATCAATTTTAATTATTAATTTATCTATTTTTTTAAGATATTTTACCATTCCAGTTTCTAGTATTAAGACTTGACCATCGTATGATTCAGCACCAACACCACCTCTTAGTTCTTCAGCGTTCGATTCTATTTCATTTCTAAATTCACAGGACTCTCTCATATGACTGACAAATACATCCATACTATAATCATCCTCTAACTTATATACATCATCAATTGTCTTCCTTTCCTCTTTTGTATTCCAGCTTAAATAGTCACTTGGATTTTCCATTTTGGAAATAATCAGTCTATCGTAATTATGAATTTCGCTTAAGAGCCTATCAACCGATTTTCTAAAGCTTGGATTTCTGCAATATTCATTGATACCCTCGTATGTTTTCAAATAATCTGACTTTGTAATCCACTCAGATGTAACTATATCAAATTGATCCTCCATAGGTAGTTCAACCTTTGATTGGGAAACACCTAAAAACGCACATTGAACGGTAATTAGAGAAAGAAGTATTTTTATAGTATTCATATTTATAATAATAGTAATACTACCGAATACGAATGTTTTACTATTTTGTTTAGAAGACATCTAAATAATATTATTTTTATTTAAAATATTTAACGCTTTTTAAAATGAGTATTCACAATAATTCACTTAAAGAACATTTATGTTATTGAGATTTAGTGAGCTATTCCGAAAGTAGTACTTCTATTCTACGATTCAATTCTCTTCCCTCTTTTTCGTCATCGTTTGAAG
>CAYGTD010000383.1:0-3205 GCA_964352725.1 uncultured Roseivirgaceae bacterium | reverse complement strand
AAACGTAGATTGTTGTCGTTATCACAAATGTCAAAACAGAATTCATCAATACAAGTCCTTCAGTTTTCATTTTCCTAATCGTGGTTTTTGGAAGCCTTAAAAACTAAGAAAGCAATTCCTATAAATAGTCCCAACAGAGAAAGTCGAGCGAAGATTACGTAATTCAAGCTGGACTGAAGTGCATTTATTTCCTGCTCAGAGCTTGCTTTGCCAATCGCTTCAAGTAATCCAGTGTTTAATAATTTACTAATGATAGAAGAATGATCAAGGATCCAGCCATTTCCATCTAATAGGTTTGAAAATGCCAATATCCAATTGTTGTTAGCTGGAGTAAGTAAAGCACCCAAGAATACAAGAATGAGAAATGAAGGAGTGACGTATTTGATTACATGTTTGAAAAAGACCGGAATTCGAATATCAGCGCCATCGTTAATTTCCTGCCATCCTTTCTGTAATCCGTAAACCCAAGAGAAAAGAATGATTTCTGCTGTTGCAAAAATCACAAGAGAGATGGTTCCAGCCCAGTAATCATATTCAGAAAAAACACCCTGGTTATAAAATAGTACACAAGGAAGTCCAAAAATGAGTGTCAACAAGCCAAATGAATATGCTCCTTTCCTTTGACTCCACTTGAACTCATCTCGCATAAAACCGATCCATGGCGTGCCCATAGCCAGAGAAGAAGTGATTCCAGCGAAAAAGAGCAGACCAAACCACATTACACTGGCCACTATTGATAACACTGGCCCCCATTGGTTGAATAAATATGGCATGGTCTGAAAAGCAACTCCAAACCCAATATTTTCCTTAATCCAATCCAATCCTAAATAACCTGCTGCAATTGGGATTACGATGAGACTACCCAGTATTACTTCCACAAACTCATTTGTGAAACCAGCTGAAACTGAGTTTAAGGCAATGTCTTGACGAGGTTTCAGATAGGAGGCGTAACAGTGTATTGTGCCCATGCCTACGGAAAGTGTAAAAAATATTTGACCAGCTGCAGCAAGCCAAACCTTAGGCCTCCACAGTGAATCATACTCAGGAGTCCAGAGGTAGTTTAGTCCATCCCAAGCATTGGCATTTGGGAATTCAACAGATGCGGCAGAAGTGCCAATAGTTAACGCCTTAAAGGCAAGGAATATCCCGAAAATGATTAGCAGAGGCATTCCAACTTTTGCAACAATTTCAACTCCTTTGAGTCCCTTACTCAAAATGAAGCTGTTAAGAAAAACGCAGATAACAAAAAAGATAACCCCTTCCCAGGGGAGTCCTAGAAAACTCGTTTCCAAATTGACGTAGTTTTCAAAGAATTGGACCACTTCACTCTGAGAGAGATGAGTGAAAGTACCTTTGATGGAATGGAATACATACGACAATGTCCAAGTCTCTATGTAGCAATAATAGGCAGCAACTCCAATGTTGGTGAAAATACCAAAAACACCAATGTACGCCCATATCTTCTTCTTGCCGATTGCCTTGAGAATGAATGGTGAGGAATGATGGCCAAGTCTGCCTCCCAGACGCCCCATTGACCATTCTACCCAAAGAAGCGGCAAGCCCATTAATAAGAAACAGACTAAATATGGAACGATAAAAGCACCACCTCCATTTTCTACAGCTTGTACTGGAAATCTAAGAAAATTCCCCAAGCCAACCGAATTGCCGGCCATTGCAAGTATCAATCCAAGCCTTGAACCCCAGGATTGTTCACTGTTCATAATACATGTGGATCATATAAACGTTGATGGAAGATATGCTTTAGACGATCTAAGTCCAAGAAGTAACTAAGTTTCTAATTGATTATATGATAAAGCATAGGATTAATTCCATCGAATACATGTGATATGTGTAACTCTTGGTCAGACCTATGTAACGGATCAGGGTCCTAATCATTCCACCTTTGTGGTAGATTAATAATGATCAAAATATTACGATCATTAATAGAATCAGCTATTAAATATACAATTATGAAAACGACAAAATTATTAACAATCTTAGCATTAGCATCTACAGTATGGATGGTGGGATGTAAAGAGGATGACCCATCTCCAAACAGTGAAGTGGTAATCCCTATTCAAACAATCGAACAAACAAATGTTGCAATTGCAGGATCAATCAACTTCGCAGTTTTAGCAGGTGCAGCAGTGACTAACACAGGCGCCACTCGGATAACAGGTGATATGGGATTAAGTCCAGGGACTTCCATTGATGGTTTTCCTCCAGGAGAATATACAGGTACGCTTCATGTAAATGACGATCTAGCAACTCAAGCCAAGCTTGATTTAACAACAGCTTTTAATGATGCTGCAGGCAGAACTTCTACTGATATAGTGACTTTATCTGGAAATATTGGAGGTTTAACTCTTACGCCAGGTTTATACAAATCAACTTCTTCTCTGGCTGTTTCGTCAGGAGATGTGATATTTGATGCAAAGGGTGACGCAGACGCTGTATTTATCATTCAAATAGCCAGCGCATTGACAACAACATCAGGAAGACAAGTGATTCTGAGTGGTGGAGCACAAGCTAAAAATATCTATTGGCAAGTAGGAAGTAGTGCCACATTTGGAACTACTTCAGTCTTTAAAGGTATTGTTCTAGTTCAAGAGTCGATCACGTTCCAAACTGGGGCTACACTTGAAGGAAAGGCATTGACAAGTACAGGTTCTATCTCAATGGAAGGCAATACGATTGTCAAAAAATAGAAAGTTCTTCTTCAACTTGAAAAGGTCATTCTCCGATTTGCAGGATGGCCTTTTTTTGTTTTACCTTGAAAATTTCTCAAGACTATTTGCGACTTAGAAGCAAAGTTATAATGGAGATCAAAAGCGGACGAATTGAGACACTGACTTAGTTTTTAAATTTAAACTGGCAAGTGATTATGTAGAAAGAGGATTTATGACTTGTGACTTGCTGCTTTAGCTAAAAATTTTATTGAATAAATAGGGTAGAAAGGGCATGATATAAATCATATTTCTTTTATGCTTTTTGTCATTATTCTCTGCTTGTAGGAAGGATAGCTTTGAATCAAATTTCAGATTCATGCTTGAACTAAAAAAATACAACTTATCAGTTCCACGTTACACTAGTTATCCTACAGTTCCTTTCTGGGAGCCAGAAAGCTTTTCCATTGATGCATATGATAAAACACTCAAATCAGCATATTGGGAAAGTAGTAAAGAGGTAAGCCTTTATATTCACC
>CAYGTD010000382.1:0-3209 GCA_964352725.1 uncultured Roseivirgaceae bacterium | reverse complement strand
TCGAGATCCCTTTTTCAGATTCAAACGTAAGCTCCACCGATACCGTTCCACAGAACGCAGTGATCAGAAAAGTTAGCGTAAAAATTCTGACCGCTTACGATGATTCGAAATCCATTTCAGTTGACAATGGATTGGGAACACAAACTTTTCTTGCTGGTGGATTAGTGGACGCTGAAACAGAAGACCTCTATGTCTTTGAAGATCGAATTGTTTGGACCGCAGCAGAAGGAACACCAAGAGTTGTTCTCTCTGGTGCAGGTGCAGATGGAGATGGTGTTGCAATTTTTGATTATGTGGAGACACCTGGATCATGAAATTACTAGACTTCAATGGGCATGTAGGAGATGAAATAAGGATTGGAAACGTAGTTCTAGTCAACAACGGTGATTGGATCGAAGTTCGAAACAGCGACAAATCTGCCTTTGCTCCAGTTAAGGTGAAAAGAGTAGAGACAGCAGCACAACCTGCAACCAAAGATTATGCTGACACCCAACTCTCTGGAGGCAAGTTTTATGCCTTCCTCGACATTTTTTACAGTATGGTAGGTCGGTATGATCTAACAGCTACAACTTATGAAGAAATTGCAGAAGTTCCTTTTTACTATTCAAAGTTTTATTCCCTATGTCCTGACTTTTCCGCAACATTTTTCTGTGAATATTTTGAAAACTATGCTGGATCGTCAGAGATATTCATCAAGTTGGTTGCAGAACCTATTGGTGGAGGAAGTGCCGTAGAAATAAAAGAGTGGCAATTAACCTCTTCTGGATATGAACTTTTAGAGTCCGTTATTACTACAGATCTTACGGGAAATCTTGATAGTGAAACCGATTACTTGGTAAATCTTCAAATGAAGCAAGCACCGTATGAAGCAGGAAATCATGGTATAAGGTCAGCAAGTATAGTTTTTAGAAAGTAAAAAAATGACCGTTAAAAATTTTGATGAAATCATTGATAACGAGCTAAGGATCGGAAAAGATGGACCTTACGTTCAAAATGTTTCGGGTCTTGGTATTCTAAGATTTCTTAACTCATCCACATTTATTTCTATGGACGTTGGGGAACCTACTGACAATTCACATCTTGTTCCTGTTTCCTATGTTCAAGGTTCTGATCCAGGTCAGAAAAAGCTTATAGAATTTCGTCTTACAAGCTATCATGGTGCATACAACCAAAGTATTGGTGTATATGCTACTTCTACAACTCACATTTTAGCAGGACAATGTCTTTTTAAATGGTCAGTGTTGCATAATCTTCTTTCCTCTCCGACTGTAACCTTAAGTTTAACAGGTAAAAAAACATCCAGTGCATCTTGTGGCATTCGACTTCGAGCAATAAAACTCTCTGATGATTCTGTTACTGACTTACTCACTCTAAGCAGTCAACCTTACGGATACACATGGGAGGTAAAGCAGTATGATGTTTCTTATGATTTATCTAATTTAGATACTACTGAAGATTACAGATTACAATTAGAAATTGCGAGAAGTGCCGGAGGTGGGGGGATATACATAAGAGAAGCTAGCATTCTATTTGATGAGTTGGTTTAAAGGAGATCGAAGTGAAAACAAATTCGGGTATTTTAGAAGGAACCTACAGAATTGTGAGTTCTACAGGTGATCCCCTAAACGATATTGTTTTAAAAGAAGAAAATGGTGTTCTTGTTTTTTATGAGGGAGATGGAATTACCCTTTTAGAAGTTAATTACATTCCAGGGACGGTAAATTCAAATAACACTGTACTAAGAAGAACTGATATAGGTAGCTATGTTTCTTTTGGTCAGCAAGTGGTTCAACTTCCTGTTTTTATCGTTGATGTAACTCATTATATAACTATCTCAACTACTTATCCAACATACACTCAAGCAAACACAGACAATGCAGTGCTTGAATATAGCTTGCTTAAAGCTGGCTTAGGCGCAAATCTGAAAGCTTCTTTTTTTAGCCATTGGACAGGTACTACAGGTCATAATTATTGGAGAAAAGTGGAAGCAGTTCCCGTTGGAGGGGGATCTCCTATTGTATTGCTTGAAGAAACTTTTACCGCAACGACTGGTGAAGATAAATACTTTCAAGATGACATCTCTACTTCAATAGCTAACCTTGATGATGGAACTGACTATTTTATTTACCTCTATGGTGCTGAAGAATCAGGATCATTGTTTGTGCATCATGGAGAACTTTTCATTTACCATTCTGGATTAGAGGACTAATATGAAACTTCATAAAGTTAAAGGTATTTGTGTTGATGAAGGTAACAAGTATGTTCAATTTCCTGGCTGGCACGAGGAGGGGAGTTTGCCCACAAATTGCCCAAACAGCCCAGAACATACTTTAAAAGACGGCAGCCTTGTAATTATCGAAACCAAGGATTTATCTGTTCCCATGATGGAAACAAGACAATCCTTTAAGTTTGGCGCAACAGCCACGAACAATAACCAGGGAGTAGTGATCCCAATCGTCAGCGGACAGGAAAAATCAGTTTTCAAGTTCTCTAAGGATTACTATGTTGAGTTATCCGGAGGACGCTTGGACGACATCGGAGAGGATGAAGACCTTTTAGGGGTCTTCATCACTCCGAAAGGTGACATTCCAGTTGGAACCTTATCACAAGCTCAAAATTCTGGAACAAGTGTATTAGGTGTTTCTCAATCAGTTATTGATACTGGAATTAAGCCAGGGTGCTTTATTTCTTTTACCCAAGATGATTATGATAATCACCTTGAGATTATCGATGTTGATCCAAGTGGCCCTTCTATCACGATCAGCGATCCTCTTTCTGAAAACAAAAATCAAGGCTCTCCCCTTTATGTCCGGTTTCCTATTGTTACAGATAGAAAGCTTATGGTTTCAGATAAGGGGTATGAGCTAAACACCAAGGACCAAATTTCTAAGCCACTTAAGCCAACGCAACAGCTCGTAATATATTATTTTCATAAAACTACTCCCTCTGAGGATTCAAGCTTGAGAGGGGAACTATTTCTTAAATATTAAGGAGGAGCTATGTATCTTATTTGGTTCTTTGTGTGGCTATCGTCTTCTGTTTCTTATGCTCAGGAGATAGCCACAACACAAGATTCTAGCCCTTACGGTTTGATTCTTGCGGGTTTGACCCTAATACTTGGTGCTGTTGTTGCATTTTGGAAGGCAATTAAGATTCCTTTCCAGGTTGCATGGGCCCAGGTAAAAAAAGGCTGGTCTATGGTTCGGGAT
>CAYGTD010000381.1:0-3219 GCA_964352725.1 uncultured Roseivirgaceae bacterium | reverse complement strand
CACTCCTTCCATCTTTTTGAAAAAAGCATTGAATACTGTTTTGGAGTTAAAGCCACTTTCATAAGCTAAACCTAAAAGTGTAAGGTTGCTGTTATTTGGGTTTAGTGCTTTTTCTTTGAAAGTTATTAAGCGGAAGGCATTGATATATTCATTAAAATTCTTGCCTATTTGTTCATTGAGTAGCCAGGATAATTTATTAGGCTGCATATCCAGTTTTTCTGCTAAAAGCCTTAGTGAAATTGCAGGGTCTAAATAGACCTGATCTTCTGTCATTAGCTGATCTAATTGCTCTAAATAGTTTTCTATTTCATTGTCGTTTAATAAGGAGGGGTTAACGAAAGTGGTTTGAGCTATGTTGATAGGCTCAAGAGTATGCTTATTTTCTATAGAAGAAGGAAAATTCATCTGGGCATAAATTTCTTTAAACCGAGCATTATCCCGAAGGTTATCCCAGACCCAATAGTTCTTCAAGGTGCACATCGTAACCGAGCGCTCTTCGTAAGCTATAACTAAGTGAAATATGGCCTCATCAGGCATATTTAAAAGAGCGTATAAAATTGCAGGATCAGAAGAATCAACGTATTTTGTTTTGTTGAGGACAGCTAAAACCTCCTCTTTCTTACCCATTAGAATTTTTACCACCAGTAGATCTAAGTTAGCGAGCCCTAGACCTCCTATTAATTCAAGTGCATTGTTAACGTCAATTAATGCTTCCTTATATTTTCCTAAATATGCTTTCACCAATCCTCGAAAGCGCAGAGCCTCGGCATAATTAGGGTCAATTTCTAAAGCCTTATTAAATGCAACAATTGACTCTTCAAAGCGCCGAGCAAAATAATAGACCAAGCCCAATTGCCAATGCGTATGAATATGAAGAGGGTCGACTTCAATCTCCTTCTTTGCTACTTCAATTGCTCGTTCAAAGTCCTCTTTGATAAATATATAGTAGTAGGTTATGAATTCATTTTGGTCAGATTGTCCATATTTTATGGCCTTGTCGTATTCTCTTAAGGCAACTTCCCAATTCCAAGCCGAGAACAGCTCAACGTAAGCAAGCACCATGTGTGCCTTTGCATTTTCTGCATTTAATTCGATGGCTTTTTTAGCGGCATTTCTTGCTAAATCATTCCCCTCTTCATTTGGCAATATATTGAGGGTTGCAGCGTGAATATATGCTTCCCCCAAGAATGCATAAGCTTCTGCATAATTCGGGTCAACTTTAATTGCAGCTTTGAAGAATTTCATTGCATTTTTAATATCTTCAAAGTCTTTCCTTTTTAGATGATAACTCCCTTTCAACCATAGATCATATGCCTTGACGTTATGAGTTTGGCTAGTATTGAGAGAAGATGGGATTTCGATATGCCCAAAATTTTCACGAATCTGGTCGGCAAGGAGTATACTGATTTCATCTTGCAAGGCGAATATATCTTCCAACTCTCGATCAAAATTCTTTGACCAGTAGTGAATGCCGTCATTAGTATTGATTAACTGCGCTGTAATGCGAATTCTATTATTGGCTTTACGCACGCTTCCCTCTAAAACGGTACTTACACCCAGTTGATTACCAATGGTTCGGACATCTATGTTTTTGTTTTTATATTCAAACGAGGAGGTACGGGCAATGACTTTTAAACCCTTAACCGTGGTTAAAGCATTGATTATTTCTTCGGTAATGCCATCGCTGAAGTATTCGTTCTCAAGATCGGTACTCATATTCACAAAAGGGAGCACCACAATGGACTTATTGGATGATGATATGGGTATATGGTTGCTCATTTTGTACTATACCTTACTAGGGCCTCTATGAACTGATAATGATTTTTAATGATTTTTCTTTTAAATGGCTACAAAGGTTTGTGTATAGTATGAATCCGGAGTGGCATTTGTAAAATAGTTTTTTAGCTATGGTCTAATTTACAAAATACATTTCCAATTCCCCTTTTCCCTTTGCAAAGATCTTTCCGCGAGAAAGACATGTAAAGTCGTTTTTAATCAGTTCATAGGTGGATGAAGATATATTGATTTTACTGGCCTCACCAGCGGATTCCATTCTGCTGGCAGTATTTATCGTATCACCAAAAAGGTCATAAGCAAACTTCTTTTTGCCAACAACACCTGCTACTGCAGGTCCTGAATGTATCCCAACCCTCATTCTCCATGTTATTTCATGGCTTTTATTTCTCTCCTCAAGATAGGATAGCATCATTTGTGCTGCCTTAATACAGTTAGCAGCATGATTTGTCATTTCATCTTCAAGTCCGCAGGCAGCCATATATGCATCACCAATGGTTTCAATCTTTTCAACTTCCGTTTCTTCCATTATTTGATCGAATCGGCCAAAAATATCATTGAGTTCATTGACCAAGGTGATGGCCGATATGGATTCTACAAGTTCTGTAAAGCCTTCAAAGTCAGTAAATAGAATAGTGAGATTCTTATGCCTTTTAGGAATTGTAGTACCGCTTTCTTTTAAGTCCCTGACAATATTTGCTGGTAGAATATTATGCAGAAGATCATCTGATTTTTTCTGTTCAGCCATTAAAGATTCCTCTGATTTATCAATTAGAACAGACATACTTGCTATGAGTATGAGGCAAATAGATCCAGTAATGCTGATATTCACTATTTGTGAAATGTAAGAATCTAATCCATCAAAATGAGCTGATATACTTGATTGAAATATTACGCTAACAATCAATGTCAGACAAGCTATGCTACTAAAGACATGCGCTGTATTCCTTGCCTTTCGGGGGAAAGTCATGTATGGTAGGATAATAATAAGGAAACACACGACTGCAACGCCTGAGGAATATCCCAACAAATAAAGAAACAAGAGAACGGACATATAAGATGCCAGAATAAGCCATATGGAAGCCAAAACCCGCCATCCTTTCCTGTTGAATATTAAGACCATTTGAAACATCAATCCCAACAAGGCGTTGCTTCCGTAAATCACAAGTGTGTCTGTGAGAAAAATGGCAATAAGCATCCAAATTGCATTATAAATTACTCCTAAAATGGATGCAATATTCGTTACACGCAAATATCTAATTTCAGTGATGGAAGAGTTATAATTGGCACCAATGTCAACCATTCTTCGAAAGAATCCAGATTTGTTTTTATTTGAAGTTGCCATAAGCTCCTCTCAATTCATTGATTATTAACTTCTTTTCTAGATTAGCTACGTCTAACTAGCGAGAGTATGCCCACCAGTTG
>CAYGTD010000380.1:0-3220 GCA_964352725.1 uncultured Roseivirgaceae bacterium | reverse complement strand
CGGAGTTGATAGTCTGCTACTTCTGCTGAGCCTGACATCATAATGTCAATCACTGGCTTGACCCACTGAGCCATTCCAAAGCTCTTTGCCTTGTCGTACCCGTAAGGCTTTCGGGTATAGCCTGTGCCAATGGATAGAATCTCCATGTCCTTGGCTTTGGCATCTTTACCTCGAACTTGGAAGATATTCCTGCCCTCTGCATAAGCCACTAGTGCTGGGTTATTTACGAATACGCCACCATCAATCAAACTAAAAGTCTCACCTTCCTCGGATGTCACTCGCTCACATTCGAAATAAGTAGGGGCAGCAGAGGTAGCACGGGCTACATCTTTTATTTTAAAATTGAACTCTGGGCTCGTCTTCGCTTTATGCTGACCGAAAAAATGACCTTTTCTATTCTCGATATCATAAGTAGTGATGAGACAAGGCTTTAATAAGTCTTTCAACCAGACATCCCCAAAATAATCGTTGAGCGCATTTTCTATTCCAGTAGCAGGATACTTTTCATCCAAAATCCCTCCTACCGAAGTAAGCTTATGAAAAAATGGGATATCAAAGATTTGATCGCCTCTCTCAAAGTACAGACCAACTACTTCTTCAGCGGTGTACTTTCTTTTGCTTCTATTGTTGGGATCGGGAAGTAGCAAAGCAGATGCAAGAATGCCTCCCGTACTTGTCCCCGCAATGAGATCAAAGTAATCGGAGATCTTGATTTGAAATTCTCTTTCAATTTCTACTAAAATTTGTCCTGGAATGATCCCTCTTATTCCGCCTCCATCAATAGATAAAATTCTTTTCTTCCTAGCCATGGCTACTTACTTTTCAGGAAACGAATTCCAATTAGCGTTAAAACGGCGGCTAAGAGTGTAAGAATCAGTCTGGATAATTTGGTCATGGTGAAATACTTTAAAATTTACTTTTATAAAGTTCACTCATTTTTGACACCAAAGTCAATCCCCCAAATGGGGTATTTTATAACGGTTTATTGAAAAAAATATAAATAACGGATAAAGAATTCTAACAATAATTTAGAACCCAAGCTTTTTCGATTTCCTTTTTACTAGCCATCCATAGCCAAACATCACGGGGAGATAAAGCATATAAGTAAAGCCAGCAACAATCACATTGATTGGTGAGTCTCCGAAAATTTTGAATATAGAGATGAGCGAGGATAGGAATGGAATACTTGCCATTAATAGGTTATGAATGTAACTAGTTTTAGTAGCAAATACTTCATACTGATCTAAACCCAGTTCTTTACTCTTTCCTAGAGCGTGTTTATAGAGCAATGCAATCGTAAGAAAAATGAGCATTGCCCCAAGTCCATATGATGTCATCAAAAAATTGCCATCCATGTCTGGGACATATTGTTCATTGAATCTGGCACCCTCTCCAGTAATGAGTCCAGCATAAAGCTCAAACAAAAAACCAGCAAGAAACTTTAGCGGATATACATATATAAGTAAGAGAAATAACAGAAAGGTATTAATGACAACCGTTTTGGTATTTTGAAGACCATAACGTAAAAAGAAAATGTAGTGCTGATACCAAATCACAACGATCAGTACGATACATATTAAGAACGGGATGATTTCTCTTAATGATGCTTTTAGCTCCGTGAAAGTTTCGGGGACTGAAGATGACAGAACTACTAACGTAAATGCGAATGCAAATACCGCATCGCTAAAGGTCTCAATACGTGTTTGATTCAATCCACGATAGGTGAATTTTGGATCCAAGCCTACTAATTGATCTTTTAATGCCTTCATTTCATCTATTTATTCTAAAAACCAAGATAGCCATTCATCTATAAAATAGTCCCCTGAAAGAAAATCTAAAGGACGATAACCTGCCAGTCGTTTTCTAATTTGTGAAAACCAACACAAAATACATTATGAAAAACAATTACAAAAAACTATTTAGCACATTCGGATTGTCTCTGATGACACTATTTGCAATGGCACAAGTAAGCACTCCTCCGGGAGGGGGAAGTCAAAAGTCATTTGTGAAACAACACATCGGCGGTGTAGGGAGTGTCGCGATTAGCTACAGCAGCCCTGGCGTAAAAGGAAGAACCGTATGGGGAGGAATTGTCCCTTGGGGCTTTGCGCCATTAGGTTTTGGACTTAGCACTACTGACAATCCGTCTCCATGGAGAGCAGGAGCTGATCAAAACACCACATTTACTTTTTCGCATGATGTAAAAGTGAATGGTAAAGATTTAGCAGCAGGAACTTATGGTTTTTTCATTGCTCCAGCTCAAGAGGGTCCTTGGACTGTCGTTTTCTCAAATGACAGCAATCACTGGGGAAGTTTCTTCTACAAAGCTGAAAATGATGCATTGAGAGTAGAGGCCACAGTAGAAGACGCAGGATTTCATGAATGGCTTACTTATGAATTTATTGATAGACAGAATACTTCCACAACAGTAGCAATGGTGTGGGGAGACAAAAAACTTCCTATCAAAATTGAACTTGCTGATCCGGTAAGAGCGCATATGACGGCATTAGATGCTGAGCTAAACAATCAAGCAGGATTTACCTATCAAAATTTTAGCGCAGCATCTAGATATGCTTCAAGTGTTGGTGAGCATGAAAAAGCTATATCCTGGGCGGAAACTGCAATTAGCGGACCATTCGTTGGAGTGAAAAACTTTGGCACTTTGAATGGAAAGGCTACTGTTTTGATGGCTGCTGGAAAAACTGATGAAGCTTTAGCAGTGATGGATGAAGCAATTAAACTGCCTGACGCTACTGCTGGTGCGATTCACCAATATGGAAGGCAATTAATTGGTGTCGGTCAAAAAGATAAAGCGCTAGAGGTCTTTAAGTACAATCAAAAAACAAATAAAGGAGCTTGGCCAACAAATTATGGATTGGCAAGAGGATATTCAGCCGTAGGAAACTATAAGCAGGCAATCAAGTATTTGAAACTTGCCAAGGCTAACATTCCAGCTGGTGACACATTAAATGGTCCAATTATAGATCAGAATATAGCTAAGCTGGAAAAAGGTGAAGATATTAACTAATTAAATACACCAACTTAATCTTAAAAGTACCTGTCTTCTGATAGGTGCTTTTTTTTGCCCAATAAAGTATGCTGATAAAAAAAGGAGCACTTTCGTGCTCCTAAATTCGATCCCAATTTGCTGGTTGGATCGATTTGTCGATTCGGATCCTCACCCGAATCTAATCACCGCCTAATTTACTCGCCTGTAAAT
>CAYGTD010000379.1:0-3221 GCA_964352725.1 uncultured Roseivirgaceae bacterium | reverse complement strand
TTGGACGAGTGAATCTCCACGCCATCAAATCCTGCCTTCACAGCATTTTTCGCGGCATTCGCAAAGTCATTTATCGTTCGCTGGATATCTTCCTTGCTCATTTCTTTAGGTGTAACCGTGTCCTTCATACCTTCAGGCGTGTAGGATTGAGTGTTTGGGTTAATAGCACTTGGCGCTAAAGGCAAATTTCCATTGTGGAAGTCAGGATGTGAAATACGGCCAACATGCCATAGCTGAATGAAGATTTTACCTCCAGCATTATGTACTTTTTTGGTTACTGTTTTCCATCCCTCTACTTGAGCGTCTGTATGAATTCCAGGTGTATTGATGTACCCAACAGCTTCTTTCGAAACTTGAGATCCTTCCGTGATGATCAGTCCAGACGAGGCTCTTTGCTCGTAATAAATGCCCTGCAATTCTTCTGTTGGAACATTTCCATCATTATCGGCTCTACTTCTCGTCATAGGAGCCATTACTACACGGTTTTTAAGTTGAAGATTGGTTGTATCTAGCTTTTTAAGCAATGGTTGATTATTCATTTTTCTTATTTTATTATTTAATGTACCTACATATAATAATAAAGGAAAGTTCCAAAATATGGACGGAATTAATAGGGGTTTCATCCAACTATTTCCTTACCTGACATAAATCAAGTTGGCATATGATATAGTTATTGATTTAGAGAAAAAGCAGTTTCTATATTGCTTTCAACATGATAACGGTAAAAAAGTAAAGAGACGGAATAAGAATTGAACAAAATTAATCCAACCCAATTATGAAAAAGAGAGAAAAAGTAAGCAACATAATGACATCAGATGTTCATACGGTGAATGTCACCAACAGCCTTCTGGAGGCTAGCCAACTATTCACTAAACATCACATCAGACATTTACCTGTTGTATCTGGTGATAAACTTATTGGTATTATAAGTCAAACAGATATTCTCAGAATCAGTTTTGGTAGTACTTTCGGAGATGAGCAATCTGGGGGAGATGAGGCCATTTTTGATATGCTTTCTATCAATCAGGTGATGAAACATAGTCCACAAACTGTGTCTTCAGAAGATACAGTAAAAGATGCGGCAGAAGTATTTGCAAAAGCGGAATTTCATGCGTTACCCGTGGTGGATAATGATAAACTTGTTGGCATTATCACTACAACGGACATCATCAAGTACTTTTTGGAGCAATTTTAAATGGAGCATTTTGAGCAGGCCTAAGTCAAAGAAAGAACTAGTCGATTTAAGTGGTATTAACTATAAAAAACTGTTAGAGCTGGTCAATTCTTTCTCTGAGGAAGAAATTTTGTTCGAGTTTCCAAACATCTATCTAAATAGGAATGTAAAAGATGTTCTTGCTCACCTTCATCATTGGCATCTTATGCTTATTGGGTGGTATCAGATAGGTCTCCAAGGTGATAAGCCAGAGATGCCTGCTAAGGGTTATTCTTGGAAAGATCTACCCAACCTAAACAGACAGATTCAGTTGCAATATCAAAACTATTCAATAATGAAAGTAAGAGAGCTCCTTGATGAATCACATAGACGTATTCAAGAAATCATTGATAAACATAGCGATAACGAGCTTTTTGAGAAGAAGAAATATCTTTGGACTAAATCGACTTCAATGGCTGCCTATTTTATATCCGCTACATCAAGTCATTATGATTGGGCGATTAAGCTCATCAATAAAAGCTACAAAAATCGAAATAGATAGAGTACCTATTGATTATAAAAATAATGAGACAATAGAATGCGATTAATTATTTACTGAGTTGGCGTTAAAATCAAATTTTTCTATCAGCAAAATCAGTAATGACTTCCATAGCCATTCTGTCTCTTAGCCCTTTGGCGTAATGCACTTTCCTTACAATTCCTCTTTCATCTATAAGGAATTCTGCAGGGATAGTTTTGATGGACTCATTGCCGCTCATCCAATGGACGGGTAGTCCTTTTTTCTTCGCTTCAAACACCTTTTGAAAGAAAGATGTAAAATGGCCCTTTGCAGATTTTAAACCTGAACTCTCCACTCCATACTTGTCATACCATTCTTTTTCAGGATCCGAAATGAGTGGAATAGGAGAGATGGTCTTATGAAAATTGCTGCCTAGTAAAAGCTCTTTTTTTGATTCAAAAAAGAAAATCATTTCAAGACCTTTTGTCTTCAATTCGGGCTGAATCTTCTGAAGGCTATGCACTCTCGTATTGCAAAATGGACACCCCGCGTGTCTGAAAAAGGCGATCATCACACGTTTTCCTTTATATTTTTTGAGATTTATTTCTCTGTCGAAAATGTCGATCAAATTAAAATCAGGTGCTGGAACATTTATATCTAGCGTAATTCTTCCCTCAGTCATTTAGTAAAATTTAATAATATAATTTGGGTAACATACGAAGTATGTTGGTAATTGGTCTTCAGATTTAATTTATTATTTGAAGAACTTTTCAGCTGCCTAAATGTTTCTATATTCATCTTATGAATTATTGGAACATTATTCAAAATGCCTATTCCGGATATGCAAATTATCTGTGGAATGAAATTACTCATCCGCAATGGCATAGCTATTTTTATTGGTTGATTGGAATTTCACTTTTCTTTTTCGGATTAGAGTTAGTAGCACCTTGGAGAAAGAATCAGCCAAAGTTTAGAAAAGATTTTTGGTTGGATGCTTTTTATATGTTCTTCAATTTTTTCTTCTTTTCATTGATTATCTATAATGCTGCCTCTGATGTGGTAGTCAACTTTTTTAATAATGCACTGGCCTATATTGGGATTACCAATTTGGTTGCTTTTGAAGTAATGACCTGGCCTACATGGAGTCATTTGCTCATAGGATTTGTGCTAAGAGATTTTATTCAGTGGTGGACACATAGATTACTACATAAAGTGCCTTTTTTATGGGAGTTTCACAAAGTGCACCATTCTGTAAAGGAGATGGGATTTGCAGCGCATTTACGCTATCACTGGATGGAAACCGTGGTGTATAGAACCATCGAATATCTTCCGCTTGCGTTAATAGGAATTGGTTTACGAGATTTCTTCATCATCCACATTTTCACATTGGCAGTAGGTCATTTCAATCATTCCAACTTTAAGTTGAATTTGGGTCTTTTAAAATATGTATTTAATAATCCGCAAATGCATATTTGGCACCACGCTAAAGATTTGCCTGAGGAGCGTAGGACAGGAGTGAACTTCGCACTTACATTAAGCATTTGGGAC
>CAYGTD010000378.1:0-3225 GCA_964352725.1 uncultured Roseivirgaceae bacterium | reverse complement strand
ATAGGCCTCTCTTTCGTGCCAGTCTGCAGTTTTCCAAATATCTGAAACAGTTTCAATCGCAGGATTTGCTCTATCCAATTCCACTTTTAACATCAAATGATGATCAAATGGAATGCTGTATAGATTATAAATTACCTCCATCGTTTTAGCCTCCTCTCCATTGTCCAATCCCGTCAAACAGGAAAGTTGATCAAAGTAGGTCTGTTCATTAGCATGCAGTAGCTCACAAACAAGATGAATACTTTCTGACTTGATCAATAAAGCTTGAGGTGTGGCGTTCAGATCTTCTCCAACTATTGCATCAGGTAGATGTCTGCTTATCAGTAATTTGATTTCTTCAAGATTCATTTTTCTCCTTCATCAATTTTTCCAGTGCTTTTGGGCGCAT
Organism: uncultured Roseivirgaceae bacterium; assembly: GCA_964352725.1. GTDB lineage: Bacteria > Bacteroidota > Bacteroidia > Cytophagales > Cyclobacteriaceae > Ekhidna. The sequence goes on along the minus strand of CAYGTD010000378.1, from coordinate 2,837 downwards.
TATGGATTCAGTTCTAATCTTTTCTTGCAGCTTTAAAAAACCTCCAATTAATGCTTCAGGTCTTGGCGGGCATCCTGGCACATATACATCCACAGGAATCACTCGATCAACTCCTTTTAACACGTGATAGCCATGTTCCCAATAAGGACCTCCACAATTAGCGCAAGAACCCATTGAAATCACATATTTCGGTTCAGCCATTTGCTCATAGAGTCTCTTTACGCGATCAGCCATTTTGAAAGTAACCGTACCAGACACAATCATCACATCAGCTTGTCTAGGCGAGTTTCTTGGTATCACACCAAAACGATCCAAGTCGTATGCCGATGATGCAGTAGACATAAATTCTATGGCGCAGCATGCCAGTCCAAATCCAACCGGCCATAGACTGCTTAGTCGAGCCCAATTGAGCAAATCATCTAATTTAGAAACGATGATTCCGCCTTCTCCCGTTTTTAATCCTGTTAGTTCTGGTAGCTCAGTTTCTTTCATTAAACTCATCGTATACCCTCATAGGTATTTTTGATTTAAAATTTGAACTCTTTGGTCTTGGCCTTACCCATTCTAGCATTCCATTGGCCCATACATATGCTAGTCCTACTCCAAGAATACCAATGAAAATAAATGTTTCAATCATGGAAAATCGAGCCCACAGCCCATCAGTTTCTTCGATCATTTGCTCATCTCCAAATACGGTGGCCCAAGGAAATAAAAACACCAATTCTGCTTCAAAAAGTAGAAAAATTAATGCCACCACATAGAATCGCACATTGAATACACCCCATGCCCCTCCAGTAGGTTCTTCACCTGACTCATAAGTCGTTTGCTTTTCAGGTGTTGGGTTGCTTGGTCGAAGAATTTTTCCAACCAATAAAACTGTTAGGGCGAATCCTATTGCACCAACAATAAATAGCAAAACAGTTCCAAATCCACTGATTTCGTCCATACTGGAAAATTACCCAATAAGATTGGGATTAGTAAAGGAATTAGATTTTACATCCCCCTGAAGCTTTTAAACAGGAGAAATGGATGTCAACTTTCTTTCAAAACTTCAAAGGATCAAGATGTTTGAAATGTCCATTTTGTTTGATTCGTTCTTGAGCGAATTGTGCACGTTCTAAAGCGGGTATTAATTTCTGAAGATGTCCTATTGCAAAGCTTAATCTTTCACTCTCTTTCCGCATGTTAAGAAGCATATACTCCTCTTCGAGTTTAAAACCAATCTTATGACCGATATCAAAAACAGATTCCACTTTTGACACATCAATATTCACCTCTTTTAGCCAACCAAATAATTCACTTACTAACTCCTTGAATAAAATCAATTGAGCTGGTTCTTTATCATGGTCTTCTTCTAGCAATGTAATTGTCCCCCCGGCGTAGAGTCGATCCTTCCATGGATTGTGAAACTCCTCCACATTGAACACATGTAAACCACGAGTCTTGATATCCATTCGCCCATCAGGATATTCTTTTGAAACCTCTGTTATCTTGACCTCTGTGCCCATTTCTATGGTATTCAGCACATGAGATGGGATCCCAAATGTCCCTTCATCTCTTAAACAATCGGCAATAAGTTGTCTATATCTTGGTTCGAAAATATGCAGATTGACTTCCTCTCCTGGGAAGGCAACAATGTTTAATGGAAAAAGAGGTAACTCAATCATTACGTTCAAAAACTAGCGGATGCGAAAATAGTTTGATACTTTCGATGATAATGAAAGTTGTCAAGATAAATAAAGGCAAAGCCATTCCATGGACATTCCGATTTTTAGGAACTTTAATAATCCTAATAGGCTGTTTAGGTACACTGCGACTACAACCAGAGTTCCTAGCAATTATTTCAACTGTCATTTTATCTATAGGCGCTCCTGCTATTTGGTTTGCTTCCAATATTATTAGCATCGATCCGATAGAAAAAACCATTCATGATGGCGTCTGGACATTAGGCAGAAAATTTGGAAAACCTGAAAAGTATAATGAGATAGAAAAAATCTATATCAATAAAGTACGCACAAAACAGACAAGCTACTCTCTAGCTAACAATCAGCATATAATTACCAACGCAGAATACAAAGCCTTTTTAAAGACCGATAATGGAGATAAATATTTCCTTTTCAGTCATCCTCTTGAAGAAAGGGCAAATGAAAAAGTAGCTGAAGTGCGGAAGAAGATTGGAATATAACATTTCCGAAACCGTTCGAGATGGTTAGATTTGCCGAACCCCAAAAAGCAATCAATGGCGAAATTTCATTCACTCAAAGTCAATTCACTTCTAAAACCTACGAACGATTCAGTTGCCGTCACTTTTGATGTGCCTGCTGATCTCAAGCATGAATTTCGATTTACTCAAGGTCAACACCTGACGTTGAAAAAAGACATTGATGGAGAAGATGTTCGACGATCTTACTCAATTTGTTCTTGTCCTTTAGATGATATAGTCACAGTAGCTATCAAGAAACTAGAGGGGGGCGCATTTTCTACCTATGCAAATGACCTTTTGAAGGTAGGGGATGAAATAGAAGTGATGCCTCCACATGGCCACTTCTATGTGCCGCTTGATGAAAAGAATGAAAATTCCTATGTTGCATTTGCTAGTGGGAGTGGTATTACTCCCATTATTTCTATCATAGAAACTACATTAAGAACCGAACCTAAAAGTGAATTCTCCTTGTTTTATGGAAATAGAAAAACAGCCAGTATCATGTTTCATGAGCGATTGGAAGCACTAAAAAATCAATATATGGGACGATTTAGTTTGTATCATGTATTAAGCAAAGAGCGTCAAGAGTCAAATCTTTTCAATGGTAGAATTGATAAAGAAAAAGTGAAAGGAT
>CAYGTD010000377.1:0-3249 GCA_964352725.1 uncultured Roseivirgaceae bacterium | reverse complement strand
CTTTACCTGAGGCCATATATTCAATAAGTTTATTTTGCATTCCTCCGGCGGCTAGCATTGGATTAACACAAACTTGGGCAGTCTTTATAAAGTCAAAAGGATTATCTACTGTACCAGTAACATGAATAGATGTGTCTGATGCTAATCTTTTAATACTGCTAACTGGCTCTTTGCCGACAATGAAAAACTCGGCACCTTTAACTTTCGTTTTAATACTACTCCAGCAATTTTCAACAAACCAATGAACTGCCTGAATATTTGGTTCGTAACTCATGTTCCCCGAAAAGACTACTCTGCCAGTAATAACTGTTGATATAGGAACTATATTAAACTTGGAAATATCAGTTCCGTGGGCAGCAAACACGTAGTTTTCAAGTTCTCCTAAACCTAATTCTTTTCTTATCTTGTTAATGGCCTCCAAATCCTTCTCGCCAATAATGCCAACTTTCCCAAATCGATTTATGATACCACTTTCATAATGTTTTATTAAGTGAGTTTCAATCCAGTATAGCCATTTCAAAAGAAAAAAATTCGAGTTATCATATATTCTTTTGGTATTCAAATATTGACTCAACTGAAGTGCAAGAAACTTTCTACCGTTTAGTCCAGAAGTGATTTCGGCACTCCTTATATAATAGGTATAAATAATATCGTACTCATTTTTCTTGTTCAATTGGGCTAGTATTCTTTTTTGTTTAGAACTACTAAATAAAGATACCTGAAATGGCTTCCCTCTAAGAACACCTACAAATAGATTCCAAGCTTTCGCAAATAAGGGATAATTTATAATGTGCAAATTATTGCATCTTTCTTGTAACCATTTCATTTGACTAACTCCTATCTCACCCCCACTTTTTAATGTTATGAAGTCAACTGAATGACCTCTTTCATACAAAAATTGAATCAGGTGGCTTATAGTTAATTGATCTCCCCTCATCATGGGAAATGGGACACGACTATATACAATGCATATTTTTAGTTTCTTGATAGCTTGATCAACATGCATCTTATTTGGCACCTCATCATTCATTAGAATACCTTTTTCTCTATTTAAATCATTTTAATCCGTGAAGATATTAGGAATAAAATGGAAATGACTACTTTTCAATTTGAAAAAAATCATAGTGTGTCTCAAAAATTTATATTGATTGTAAACCTTATTTTTCTAAGGTGTTTAATTGGTTGTTCTCAAACAAACAATAATACTTTAAGTTTTGATAACGGTGATTTATCAAACTGGAAAATCATAAATCCTGAATATGGATCAAGTTCCTTAAACATTGACTCAATTGTCACAAGAAGTGAAAATTCGAGATTTTCCCTCAAATACACAATCGAAAATATAGATGGTAAAAATTATGAACGACCATGTATAAACCAAGGAGAGGTAAAAAATTCATGCCGACATTTAGAGATCAGGGCTAATGAATCGGTCTCTAAACAAGGTGCGGTCTCCAGATTTAAATGGAGTTTCTTTTTCGAAAAACTCCCAAAAAACAGAGTAGCAATAACCTTAATGCAAATTAAAACACAGCATGGAAATGGTGGAAGTCCTGTTATACAGCTAAGACTCAGAAAGGATTACAGCATCCAGTTGCAAAGAAAAGAATGGGTGCTAAATGGCAATAATGAGAGAATATTGAACAGCGAACAAAGCAAAGGATTAAGGCGTATATACCATGTTAAAAATAATAAATATTCCTCATTTCAACCGATCAAACCTAATCAATGGTATGATATTGAGATGACAATCAAGTGGAGTTCATGGGAAAATAAACCTACGGGGTTTATACATTTAAAGTTAAAAAATGAATTCGACACAAAGGTTCAAACTATCGAATTGAATAATGTCAGCACAATGAACTCAGATAATCAAAAATTCCAGCTTGGGGCTTACTGGGGCAGAAAAGGTCCATCCGAAACAATTTTCTATATTGATAATGTTATGCATGAAAATCTGCACGACTAATTAGAATATGATTAACATGAAAGTATTTTTTTCCTATTTGACTTTATTCCTAAGCATGAGTTTGCTTGCGCAAAACCAAGATATTCACACAACTCAAAAACAGCCTAACATTATTCTGATTTATTTAGATGATTTTAACTTCTATCAACTAGGCTCCAACAACGACGATATTTACACCCCCCATTTGGATCTATTAGAAAAGTCTGGTCTTTCATTTAGAAACGCTCATGCAACTTCCACTCTTTGCACTCCTAGCAGGTATGGAGTATTGACAGGAAAGTATGCATCAAGAAGTCAAAGCAAAGACTTACCGGAGACAAATAGCTGCGATCCACTTAATCTCCAATTTAATACTCCCATAACCTCAAGAGATACAACTATTGGTGAAGCTTTTCGAGCTATTGGTTATTCAACAGGTTTTATAGGTAAATATCATTTAGGTTTTAAAAGACCGCATAGAGTTTTTGAGTATGATGATGCCGAAGACCCTTCAATACTCACAAAGTTGAAAATTAATTATGACAGTTTAAGGGCAAAAATTAAATCTAATGGATTCGATTTTGCCGAAGGCTTATATCAAGGAAATGTAAGTGATAAGACACCTCTAAAGCTTCAATATCACAATGTAGATTATATGACATTGGCAATGAGGCAGTTTTTAAGAGCTCATCATAATTCCAATTTTTTTCTTTATTACTCAACTACTCTTCCACATGGTCCAAATGAGGCATTAAGTTTAGAAAGAGATGATTTTATAACTCCAACAGGAGTAATACCTAAATCGGAACTAAGAGGGGACACACTGAATCTGGTAAATCGAAGAAAGTCAATAATTGACAATGTTCAATCAAGAAACAAAAAGAAACCATACCTAACATGGTTAGATCAAGGGGTTGGAGATATACTTAACGAATTGGATCGTTATGGAATTAGAGACAACACTATTATTGTGTTTCTAAGTGATCACGGAAGTATTGGAAAATTAACATGTTATAATAGTGCTACTAGGGTGCCATTTGTTATGAATTGGCCATTGCAACACAATAATGGGATATCTGGTACTACAAATGAACTGGTAGCCAATATCGATCTATTTCCTACCCTATTAAAAATAGCGGGAGCCAAGAATACTGAAGAGTTATCTTCAATTGATGGTGAAAATTTCATCTCAGTTGAAAGTAATTCATTTAAAGTAAATGGTAGAGATAACCTACTGTTAGAGGTAGGGCTAAGTAAAGCCATTATCAATAATAATGGATGGAAATACTTAAGCCTAAGGC
>CAYGTD010000376.1:0-3257 GCA_964352725.1 uncultured Roseivirgaceae bacterium | reverse complement strand
AAAATGAAAAGAATCTCACTTACCAGCATACTTGCTCTTTTGGTTAGCACACTACTTTCTGCTCAACCGCTTTGGCTTAGAACATCAGCCATCTCGCCAGATGGATTTACTATTGCTTTCTCCTATAAAGGAGACATCTATACTGTGCCAACTAATGGTGGTAAGGCATCCGCGCTGACACTCGATGATGCGTTCGAATATATGCCAGTTTGGTCAAAGGATGGAAAATCAATTGCGTTTGCGTCCGATCGCTATGGGAACTTTGATATTTATGTAGCAAGTATAGATGGCAACAATTTGACTCGTCTCACTTATCATTCTTCAGATGATTTTCCTAATACGTTCACGAATGACAACCAAATCGTGTTCAACTCATGGAGAATAGACATTCCAAAATATGCGCAATTTCCAAATAGCAGAATGCCAGAATTATATTCAATTTCAGCAACCGGAGGAAGGCCATCTACACTATTAACTACTCCTTCTGAAGCGGTGGTTTTCAATAAAGCGGAGGATAAAATTTATTATCAAGATAGAAAGGGATATGAAGACCCTATGCGTAAGCATCATCAGTCATCCATTGCTAGAGATCTTTGGGTCTATGATACAAAGACACAAAAGCATACCCAGCTCACCACTTTTGCGGGAGAGGATAGAAATCCACTTTTAAGCCAAGATGAGAAATCTATGTATTATCTAAGTGAGCAGTCTGGCACCTACAATGTGCATAAAATGAATCTAGTTGATGGCGTCACTTCTCAACTAACCAATTTCGAAAGACACCCTGTTCGCTATATGACTATGAGTAGCAATGGAACATTATGTTTTAGTTACGACGGAGAATTGTATACGATGAAAGAGGGGGGTACACCTAAAAGAGTTACTATTGAAATCAATACTATCAGACAAAACAAGGAGCGTGAAAACATGTCCATTTCTTCTGGAATTTCAGAGATGGAAATTTCTTCTAATGGAAAAGAGTTTGTCTTTGTAAAAAGAGGAGAAGTGTTTGTTTCATCGGTAGATGGAGGCACAACTAAGCGAATCACGAATACACCTGAACAGGAAAGATCAGCAAGTTTTAGTCCAGATGGGAGATCTATTATATATGCCGGTGAGCGAAATGGTTCATGGAATATTTATCAAACTAAAATTCAAGATGATGAAGAGCCATACTTCTTTGCTTCCACGTTATTGGAAGAGGAAGCTTTAGTGTCAACTTCATTGGCTGAGTTTCAGCCGGTTTATTCACCAGACGGAAAGAAGGTAGCTTATCTTGAAGAACGCACTACATTGAAGGTTATAGATTTAGCATCTAAGAAATCAGAAGTTATCCTACCTGCAATTAGAAATTATTCTTATTCTGATGGGGATATTTTTTACAGCTGGTCTCCCGATAGCAAGTGGATTGCATCGGACATGCTAATGCCACGCCAATGGATAGGTGAAGTTGGGGTAATCAATGTGGCAACTAAAGAGGTGACCAACATTACAAATAGTGGCTACTCTGAGGGCGGAGCAAAATGGACGGATGATGGTAGTATGCTTTACTGGTTTTCGGATCGTGACGGTATGAAAAACCATGGAAGTTGGGGAGCAGAATCAGATGTATATGGGCTATTACTTACGCAAGAGGCCTATGATAAATACCAATTGAATAAAGAAGAAAAGGAACTTGCAGATGATTCTGTTAATGATGATGAAAAAGAATCAGACTCAAAAGAGGATAAAAAGAAAGAGGATAAGGATAAAGATGAGGTGAAGCCTATTGAGATAGATTTAATGGATCTGAAGAAAAGAAAGGTAAAGTTGACAGTGCATTCTTCTCGATTGAGTGATGCATTACTTTCTAATGATGGAGAAAATCTTTACTACTTGGCTCGTTTTGAAAAAGGGGTTGATTTATGGATGACAAAGCTAAGAAGTAATGAAACCAAACTGCTAGCCAAGTTAGGAGTAGGAGGAGGTGGTATGGTGTTGAGTGATGATGGGAAATCAATCTTCATTATTGCGAATGGTAAAGCAATGAAAGTGGATGCAGAAAGTGGTGATAGTAAGAGCCTTAATTTTAACGGGGAAATGGAGCTAAAAGCTGCTCAGGAAAGAGAATACATGTTTAATCACATGTGGCAGCAGGTAAAAGATAAGTTTTATGTAAAGGACTTACATGGGGTAGATTGGGATGGATATAAGAAAGATTACGCCAATTTTTTATCTCATATTACTAATAATTATGACTTCTCGGAAATGATGAGTGAATTGCTTGGAGAGCTCAATGCATCACATACTGGCTGCCGATATGGAGCAGGAGGAGACAATAATGATCAAACAGCTTCATTGGGTTTATTCTTTGACGAAAGCTACTCAGGCGATGGTTTGCGAATAGCTGAGGTATTAAAAGACGGTCCGAGTGATAAAGCAGAGTTGAATATAAAAGCAGGATCTATTGTTGAAAAAATAGATGGAATAAGTCTTAGTAAACAAGTAAATCACAATGATCTATTAAATAGAAAAGTGGGTGAAAGAGTTAGACTTTCACTCTATGATCCTTCCGCTAAGGTACGATCGGATGCAGTTGTGAAACCGATTGGGAGAGGAGATGAATATAACTTGCTATATGAAAGATGGGTGGCAAATCGCAAACAAGAAGTGGCAGAAGCTTCGGATGGAAAGATTGGATACGTTCATGTAAGAGGTATGAATAACCCAAGCTTCCGAACAGTCTATGAGGAGGTTTTGGGAGAAAACTACGATAAAGAGTCCATCATCGTAGACACAAGATCGAATGGTGGAGGTTGGCTTCATGATGACTTAGCTACTTTCCTCAGTGGGAGAGAGTATATCCGTATGATGCCTAGAGGACAAGATTTGGGTACAGAGCCCCAGTTTAAGTGGAGAAAAGCTTCCGTTGTTTTAGTGGGAGAAAGTAACTACTCAGATGCTCATATGTTTCCTTACACATATAAAGCACTGAATGTAGGAACAACGGTGGGAATGCCGGTTCCCGGCACAGGGACTGCTGTTTGGTGGGAACGACAAATTGATCCATCACTTGTGTTTGGTATTCCTCAAGTGGGAATGTTGGATGTGAATGGAGACTATCTTGAAAACAAGCAACTAGAGCCAGATGTGAAAGTGAAAAACAGCTATGAAATGCTCACACAAGGAAAGGACGAGCAACTATTGAAAGCAGTAGAAATCTTAGTTCAACAGAAGGCTACAAGACCTGAGAATGCTCCAATAAAAAGTATTGAAGG
>CAYGTD010000375.1:0-3280 GCA_964352725.1 uncultured Roseivirgaceae bacterium | reverse complement strand
AGATTCGATCTGCTCTTTCATGAAAAGAGTCATAGTTAGTTTCATCATATATGTATAGTCCAATGATGACAGAGGTAGCTACTCCTATTGTTAGTCCTAGGATATTAAGCGCTGTGAATTGCTTTTGTCTTAATGCGCTTCTCCATGCTATCTTAAACATTGATTTAATCATACCGTAGTTGTTGAGTTGTGTCGATCCTTCAAAATTTCTTATAATTCCCGGTCGAAATAGTTTTAATACCTCCCTAGTAAAAAACCATTGTGATGGCCTTTTCTCAAATCGCTCCAAAAGGTCACCCTCTATGTCTTCCACATAGTCAGGATGGCAGAACCATCGGAAGAAGCGAAGGGGATATTTTGGTGGGGTTTTATTCATCTTTTAAAGAATCAACAGGGTTGGCTAGTGCCGCTTTTATTGTTTTAAAACTCATAGTAATAAATGCAACCATCAATGTGATGAGTGCAGCTATAGCATAGACTTCAAAACCTAAAGAGATTCTAAACGCAAATCCATCCAACCAACTATTCATAACATACCAAGAGAGAGGAACAGATATGACTAAAGAGATAAGGAAGAGTAGAATGAAGTCTTTAGACAGAAGTGTCACTATTCGTCCCACAGATGCTCCTAAAACTTTTCGAACTCCTATTTCCTTATTTCGCTGTGCAGTACTGTAAATCGTGAGACCGAAAAGCCCTAAACAAGCAACGAAGATGGCTAAGCCAGAGAAAATGGTAAATATTTTTCCGAAACGCTCGTCCGATTCATATTGCTTGTTAAAGTTCTGATCAACAAAACGCGTATCAAATGGACGATGTGGAGCAACATTGTACCATATCTCTTCGAGTTCGGATAGAGTCCTCGAATAATCGTCGCTATTCAGCTTTAATGACAAAACAGAAGTACTCCACCAAATACTATATCGTAGCGAAAGGGGCTCCACTTCATCATGCAAAGAGACATAGTTAAAGTTCTCCACAACACCTACAACCTTTCCTTCTCTTCCCCACTGCTCAAACGATTTTCCGATAATATCTTCTGGATTTGGGTATCCAAATAGCTTCGCTGCTGACTCGTTCAGAATAAGTGAGTTAACGGAATCTAATGGAAAATCTTTAGAGAAATTTCTTCCTGCTATCATTTTCATACTGTAGGTAGGGACAAAGTCTTCATCTATTTCGTAGATAGCTGGAGACTTATAAACAATCTCTCCTGATATTGGATCTGCCACCCCTGTCCCTGCATTGGGGAAAAAATCGCCTGGTGTTGCCCTAGATGCTGATACTTTTTCAACATCTGCATGATTTAGAAATTGCTCCTTTATGTAGTTAAGTTTACGACCTACTGCACCATCGTATCCATAATCGATAACAAGCATCTGCTCTGAGTCAAATCCTAAATCATAGGATCTAAGGAAGTTGAGTTGAGAGGAAACAATGGTAGCTCCCGCTATCAGGATGATGGATAAAGAGAACTGTAGAATGACCAATGATTTTCTGAGCCATATTCCTTTGGAGGAAGTTTTGAAAGATCCTTTCAAAACGGTAATTGGCTTGAAATTGGAAAGGATAAATGCAGGATAGCTTCCGGCTATCATACCTATGAGAAGGACAGATAAAATCGCCAACCCAATATTTTGCAGAGAAAACAACCAATCAATAGGTAAGACTTTTCCAGAAATCGTCTCTAATGTGGGATGACCGATGAATATTAAAACAACAGCCAATACAGCAGCAATGATGGTGATAAGAGTCGCTTCTACAAGAAACTGATAAATCAATGCGCTTCTCTGAGAACCAATCGTTTTTCGAATGGCTACTTCTTTTGCTCGCTCTACAGACCGAGCGGTAGACAAATTCATAAAGTTGATACATGCTATTAACAAAATAAATATCGCAACCGAAGTGAAAATGTAAATGTTACTCAAACTACCAACAGGACCTGGTTGACGACCCGCCTCTGAGTGGAGGTAAGCCGCTGATAAGGGTTCATACTGGATCGTATATCCAAAATCATCTGAAAAATTTTCTGCAATGAATTGATCTGTTTTAGATGCTACCTGATCTATCGTTGTTCCTTCTTTTAATGTGAAGTAAGTATAGAAGTCTACATATCCCCATGAGTCAAAAATTTGAGGTCTGCTTTTTCTAAACGTACTCATAGAAATCAGTCCATTGAATGAAAAGTGAGAGTTAGTAGGAATTTCAACAACTCCTGTTACTTCAAATGGATCTTCACCATCCATTATGAGTGTCTTACCAATTGGGTTTTCATCCTTAAAATATTTTTCCGCCAGCCTTTTAGTAAGAACAATAGTATTGGGTCTTACTAGGGCTGTTTCAGGATTTCCTGCAAGAAATGACCAGTCAAAAAGATCGAAAGCGGTGGAGTCCCCAAATAAGATATCTGTCTCAGAAAAACTTATTCCATTGTAAGAAAGAAGCCATGGAGCATCACTGGTGAACCTAAAAACCTGATCTACTTCTGGGAAATAATTTTGCATGGCAGGAGCGACAGGAGCGTTACCCCACACTTGGAACTCGTTGATAGGCAGAACATCATCGCTTGCTACTTTTTCCTCACTTCCGTAGTAATGCACAACTCGATAAGTTCTATCGTACTTTTCATTGTATGTATCATAGGAGAGTTCATTATTCACGTAAATGAGAATTAATATACAGCTAGCAATACCTACACTCAGGCCTGATATATTTAATAATGAGAATGTCTTATTTCGGAGTATGTTTCGCATACTCACCTTGTAATAATTAGATATCATACCGAAGTTGTTTAGTTTCCCGCCAGTGGCGGGTTTAATTAATGATGGACGTAGCAGTTTGAGTACGTCGAGAATAAAAAACCATCTTGACGGTCTTTTTTCAAATCGTTCAAGTAGATCACCTTCTATGTCTTCTACATAGTCTGGATGGCAGAACCAGCGGAAGAAACGAAGCGGATACTTTGGTGGTACTATGTACTTTTCTTTAGACACTGAACTTTAGTACAAATTCTGGTACTGCATTCCAAAGGCCTAATCGCTGTTCTTTGGTTTCTTGAAGAATATTTTTACCTGTAGAAGTCAAAGTGAAAAATCGTTTTCTCTTACCTCCTCGGACTTTAGTGGCCTCACCCATTTCAGAAGTCAAGTATCCTTTTTTCTCTAATCGTCTGAGCACCGTTTGCAATGCTCCAATACTCACTTTCCTTTTCAAGCGTGTTTCCATCTCTTCAATGATCGCAAATCCATATGCATCATTGGTGAGAATGGCTACAGTGAGC
>CAYGTD010000374.1:0-3310 GCA_964352725.1 uncultured Roseivirgaceae bacterium | reverse complement strand
CATTGGAATTTTAATAATTATCTCGTAGGTTGTGTGTGGAACCATTGTGTCTGTGGTAATTGGGTTTGGTTGTAGAAATAAGGTTATACTGAATCTATAAAGTGAATAATGCTTACTATATTCGATTGTTATCAGCAATTCTTACAAACTCATGAGGAACCTTTTAATAGTATTTCTTTTCCTTTCCCTGAACTCTTTTGGACAAACCCGCATGGATTGGAAAGTTATCCCAACAGATATCAACGCCTGCCTAGAACGGCTAAACTTTCTGTTAAGTGACAACTTTAAAACAAGCTTCATCCAAGAAGAGGATGAATCAAAAGCCGTCTCCCTAACAAACTTCGTTGGACTCGGAACTCAAATGAGGAACGACTGGAAACTTTGGAGAGGATCTGAACTCTCGGAGTATTTCAATAATCTTGGAGTTGGGAACCCTGAGGATATGACTTATATGATTTTAATTTCATTCCATCGTCAACTTTCTGGTAAGGACATAGATTTTCAAGGACAACTTGATTTGTATTTGGACATGGTTAACAACCCCGAAAAATATTATGTCGCACCGATTGAAAAATACTCCATTGGAGATACTCTAACTAACCACTTCTATGAAATGGGAATGATTAGAGCCTTCACGAACACTCAAGGTAGATGCGACCTAACTTCAATTGTGAAAGAAATTGATAAGGATGGGAACCGAATTTTAATTGAACTTGTGAACGTCACAACAACAAGAGAAGGAATGAAATACGACGAAGAAGAATATAAAGTTGGTAAACGAACTTGGATCTCATTGACCAACGGAACAGCATGGCGAAGAAGAGGTGAGATAGTTCAAATTCACGTACATTAAAAAGCTGGTAACAGACACTCATTCGCCATGTGTAACGGTGCTTTCTGAAAGTGGATCTGGATTCGCTATTTTACTGCTTTCTAGCTATCTTCGGACACACAGCGGATAGCTGGGCGATATCTATGATAAAATCAAGCCATTTCAACTTTTTTTAGTGCAATTCTATCCTGATAAACAGTTCCTCTTTTGACGACTGCCAACTCTGATAAACTAATTCCAATCTATCTCATGACCTGCTCATGGGGAGATTTCTCCACTACCAACCGACCTAACCAATTAGAACTTTGTTCGTCTTGTGATTCTAATTTCTTGACTTGGGCAACTGTAACTCCTGAACAACCTCTGGAACTAAGTTCGTCTGTCTGCTCAGTCAAAGATTACGAGCATACCCAAATGAAATTCAGAGTAGCCTTAATTGCAATTGATACAACCGAAATAGATTTCAGCTACTATTTTTTCAACCCGAAGGCTGAAAGATATTTGGATAGTCTGAAACAACAGCCCCACCGATATATTTGGAGTAACGAAATCCAACTTGAACGTGGAATTGAAACCAGCTATTTAGAAAGTAGCAGTTGGAAAAAAGGAAAGCTTCTAACAGCAGGTAAAAAATGTATTTAGCTGTTGCAAATCAACAACTTTCAGTTCTAAACATACCCAGATGAATAAATTTTAGAAAGATTGGTGATTCCTTTTTTCGTCTCTTCTAAGGATTTTTCCATTTTGGTAAGCATTACCATTTTGAATCTTCGTGTCCTAACAACCAAGTTTAACTATGTACAGCACAATCGTTCTGATCGTATAGTTGCTATGATTACCAATCTTTGGTACCTTTGAAATATACATCAAATTAGGACAATGGGAAAGAATACCTCAATAGCCCTGGGAAACCATTTCGAAAAATTTATTTCAGCGACAGTTGGAACGGGGCGTTATAATTCTGCCAGCGAGGTGATTAGGGCGGCTTTGCGTTTGTTGGAGGAACAAGAAGAACAAAAGAATATCCTGACCAAAGCATTAATTGATGGAGAAGAAAGCGGCTTAGTGGAGAACTTCGACCCTCAACTTTTATTGGAGGAACTTCATTCCAAGCATAATATCGAATGAGTTATAAGATTTCTTCCAAAGCCAGATTGGATTTAATTGGTATTTGGGAATTCACCAAAGCTAATTGGACTGCTCAACAAGCAGATAGATACTACCAAATCCTTGTTGACAAATTCCTTGAAATAAGTTTAAAGCCTGATTTAGGCAAGAACTATGATGAGCTGAGAATGGGATATCGAGGCATAGTCGTGAAGTCACACATCATCTTTTATAAAATTTCTACTGAGAATCTCGTTGAAATAATCAGGATTCTACATAGACGAATGGATTTCAAAAGCAGACTGGTCGATTGACATGTTCTATTCTATTTACACCAAATATTCATATGCCAGGTGTCAAATTAATGAACTAATTGAAAAGATCTCAAAATGCCGTTTTTGGTAGGTTTCAGTGCAATTCACCCATGACTCCACACCAAGAAGGGTGTTGCTTTGTGCCAATATCTGTTCAATGATGTTTAAATTTTTCTAAACAAGTGCCATTTAGAAACTTTGGAAGCACCGGCAGTTTCACTACATTAGTAAAGTTTCGAAAGGAGGTGGACATATCGATATGTCAGATCATTGAGCCATTACTGCATGAAAGAAATCAGAAATATTAACCTTAAGTTCAATTGTCCTGAGAATAGGAAAACTCTCGAACAAACTGAAAACGGCTTCAACTGTGACAAATGCTCCAAAAATGTCATTGACTTCACTAATAAATCGAATGATGAACTACATAGCATAATTTCAGAATCTATTGAACCAGTTTGCGGAATCTTCAATCGATCTCAACTAAGTCAAAAGTTTATGAAATATGCAGCAGCAACATTCATAGCAACTGCTTCTTCATTTGCTGCAAATGGTCAGAACATCATTGTTAAAGATAGCTTGGAACAAGCATGCAATCACCTGGAAGAAGAACACGAAGTTCTTGGAGAATTCTTTGGGACAATAATCGAAACCCAAGCCGAACCTATTGGTGGATATGATAAGTTCTTTGATGCTTTGTCAAAGTCAATTAAGTACCCAAAAGATCTATCAGAAAAGGGCAAAGTGTTTGTTCAATTCACAGTTGATTCTCTTGGACAGATGAGTGACTTTAAGATCCTAAAAGGCTATAATGAACTTGCCGAACAAGCAACTCTAACAGCAATGTCCAACTTCAACTTTCCATTCAAACCGGGCGAACAACGTGGGATAACAGTTAAAACTCAATTGGTAATTCCAATAAGTTTTGATCCAAAAAAGAATGAATAGACTGTATTCAACAAAAGTCCCCATGAATAATCTTCTGGATTGAGGTTTTACGTCTATCACTTTTTACTAGCTTTAATCAAACCAAAACTTGGTTAATCTTTATTAGCAG
>CAYGTD010000373.1:0-3323 GCA_964352725.1 uncultured Roseivirgaceae bacterium | reverse complement strand
TTACGCAATTAGTTTTTTTCTTCAAGATAAATTCAAAACTTTATCGGATAAACAAATAGATAAAAGCATGTCAGCCTTGATGCACTTGTATGAAAAAGAGCTCGGGGCGATCATCAGAAAATAATGCCAAGCGAAACACTATATCGGGAACTTCAAAATCTTGAAAGAAAAATTCAGCTGGTGCTGAATGAAAACAAGCGTTTGAAAGATGAGATCTCGCAAAGCAAATTTGAGAATCAGAGATTGAATGATCAGATAGAAAGCCAATCGGCTAACTTGAGTAACGTTCAAAATCAAATGAAAGTAAATAAAATCGTGAATAGCACGGGAGTCAGTGCAGGAGATTCAGCGCAGCTGAAAGAGGTGATTGATGGCTATGTTAAGGAGATAGATAAATGCATTGCCCATTTGGCAGAATAAATTAAACCGAATGGCAGAACTATCCATAAAAATCAGAATTGGTAATAGGGAATATCCGATGAGGGTGAAAGCAGAGGACGAGGAGCGGATAAGACGGGCAGGAAAACAATTAAATGAAAAAATAAAGAACTATCAGAGCCAGTTTGGTATCGACGATACACAAGACTTGGTGGCAATGGTAGCTTTTGATTGCTTGGTAGAAAAGCTAAAACGTGAAGAATCTTCGGATGCATCTGAAGATTATGCACTTAGAGAAATAGCCAAATTAAACAATCTCATTTCTGAATCAATCTGATCTAACTACATAGCGTATCAAGCGGAACTGTCCTGTTATTTGAACATTCAAATAAATAGAAATGGACACTACAGTCGTAAGTATTATTATTGCCCTGGTTGGGGTTATTATTGGTTTCTTTATAGGAAAAATCCTGAAAGGAAAGGATACTGATAAAAAGATTAGGGAAGCTGAAGAGAAAAGCAAACTCATCATTAAAGAGGCAGAAGTCACTGCCGAAAGCCTGAAGAAAGATAAGATTCATGAAGCAAAGGAGAACTTGCTTAAAATGAAAACAGATTTTGAAGAGGAGGCTAATCGAAAGAAAAACATCATCATCACGAATGAGCAAAAGCTAAAACAGCGAGAGGGAAATCTGAATAAACAGATAGAGCAAAACAAGCAAAAAGAAGATGAATTGGATGGGATGAAAGAAGTCCTTCAGAATCAAATGGAGATTGCGCGTCAGCGTAAAGATGAATTTGAAAAAATGCAGAAGCAGCAAATAGCCATTCTAGAAAAAGCGGCTAATCTTCCGGCTGAAGAAGCAAAAGCACAACTCATTGAGACACTAAAGGATGAAGCAAGAACGGGTGCTTCCGCTCATATCAAAGAAATAGTGGAGGAGGCTAAGATGACTGCCAATAAGGAAGCAAAGAAAGTTGTCATTGATGCTATTCAACGAACAGCAGCAGAGAATGCGATCGAGAACTCTGTGTCTATTTTCAATATAGAAAGTGATGATATTAAAGGAAAGATTATCGGTCGTGAAGGGCGAAATATTAGAGCATTAGAAGCAGCAACTGGGGTTGAAATTATTGTAGATGATACACCAGAAGCCATCATCATTTCAGGATTCGATCCGGTTCGTAGAGAAATCGCAAGACTCTCACTTCATAGGTTGGTTCAAGACGGAAGAATTCATCCAGCTAGAATTGAGGAGATTGTAGAAAAAACAGCTAAAAATATCAACGAAGAAATTGTTGAGATAGGTGAGCGTACGGTAATTGATTTAGGCATTCATGGAGTTCACCCGGAATTGATTAAGATGGTCGGACGTATGCGCTTCCGTTCGTCTTATGGACAAAACTTACTTCAGCACTCAAGAGAGGTGGCCAATCTATGTGCGACTATGGCTTCTGAACTTGGCTTAAACCCTAAGTTAGCGAAGCGGGCAGGACTCTTACATGATATCGGGAAGGTATGGCCAGATGAACCAGAGAAGCCACACGCAATTATCGGAATGGAACTGGCTCAGAAATACAAAGAGAGTAAGGAGGTCTGTAACGCGATTGGAGCGCACCATGATGAAATAGAAATGACGTTTATGATCTCACCAATTGTACAAGCGTGTGATGCCATTTCTGGCAGTAGACCAGGTGCAAGACGAGAGATTATGGAGCAATATCTGAAAAGACTGAAAGATCTTGAGAGCATTGCACTTAACTTCGATGGGGTAAATAAATGTTATGCAATTCAGGCAGGTAGAGAACTTCGCGTGCTAGTTGATGCGGAGAGTGTAGACGATAAGACAGCAAGTGATTTATCATTCAATATTTCTCAAAAAATAGAAAAGGATATGCAGTATCCTGGACAAATAAAAGTGACAGTGATAAGGGAAACCAGAGCCGTGGCTTTTGCTAAATAGATATTTAATAATTAAATCTAGACATTATGAAAAAGGTATTTCTAGCACTCTTTTTATTTTCTCTCCTATTTATCATGTCATGTGGAGAAGATGATGGTGGCACTGTTACAGTAGACGTAAATGGAACCGTCCAAATTGGTGGGCAATCTGTGAGTATTACAAATGGACTATTTGGAGAATACAGTGAAGAGGGAGCATATGGTGCAACATTTATTATTTCTGACGGACCAATAACTTATAACTCAGCAACAGATGAGGCTTCTTTTGAGGGAGATCACCTTATTAGTGTAGTGATAGCGTCAGCAGGAGATTCATTTGAAGCAGGCACTTACCCTCTTGATTTTACTGCCACTAAAGGAGCGTTGGTTATTACGGTAAATTCTTCTAGCGAAGGATTGATTGGATCAGGAGGCTCTGTAGAAGTTTCAGGTTCAGGGAATGTGTTCACTTTAACATTTAACGTGGATTTACAAGATCAAAGTAAGCTGACAGGAAGTGTTTCAGGAGCGTTTGAAGTAATCAATATTGAATTGGAAGAGGAGGAAGAGGAAGAGGAGGAAGCTGAGAATGAGATTATCTTTGATGGAACTAGTTATGAAGGGACAGATGGTTTATTAGTTGATGTGGGGGTTGAAGCTAATATTGCTCCAGATCATTACACTAGAAAATTCGCCATTTCTGATCAAGTGCTTGACTATAATTCAAGCTCTGGCAATTTTGTAGTAAGGACTAATGCATCTTTCGCATTGGTTTTTGGAGCTTCTTCGTTAGGAACGGACGAGTTTAAAACAGGGGAATTTCAGTTCCGACCAACAGCAGGAAGTGTCCCGAATGCTAATTTCTTTTTCAGTGGAATGTTTAAAGCGAATGGCGTTTGGACGTCAATAAATGGGGGCACAATGACGATATCTGGAACTAGCCCAGACTATACTGTAGAACTTGATATCACTTTAAATGGAGGTAAAACAGTAACAGGTGCAT
>CAYGTD010000372.1:0-3336 GCA_964352725.1 uncultured Roseivirgaceae bacterium | reverse complement strand
GTGGTTTGGAGCATATGCAGAAAGCTTGATAGATGATCTTACTCTTTTCAAAGCTGCATATCAAGTGACGGATAAAAGCCCTTTAGGATCTGGTGCGGGCTATGGCTCTTCGTTTCCTTTAGATCGTGAATTTTCTGCTAAGGAAATGGGATTTGCATCATCGAACTATAATGTGGTTTATGCTCAAATGACCCGTGGTAAACACGAACGTATTGTTTCATTCGCGTTGAGTTCGCTAGCATCTTCGTTAGCAAAATATGCTGCAGATGTATGCCTTTATGCAGGTCAAGATTTTGGTTTTTTGAGTATTGAAAAGAAATACACAACAGGATCGAGCATTATGCCCCATAAGAATAACCCAGATGGATTCGAACTAGTACGTGGTAAATGCAATAAGCTTCAAGCTCTTCCAAATGAAATAAATATGATTCTGGCCAATCTTCCATCAGGATATCATCGTGATTTGCAGATACTGAAAGAAAGCTATATGCCGGCTTTTCAAACACTTAAAGATTGTTTGAATATGACAATTGCTATGACCAAGCAAATACAAGTGAAAGAAACACTCATTCAAGAAGAGAAATACAATATGTTATTTACGGTAGAGGAGGTGAATAAACTTGTATTAGAAGGGGTTCCATTCCGCGAGGCTTATCAGCAGGTGGCAAAAAAAATAGAAGCAGATGAGTACAAGCCAAACAAAGAAATAAGCCACACTCATGTGGGGAGTATTGGAAATCTATCAAATGATAAAATCAAGAAAGCCTTTGAGGAAGAGTATTCTTGGTTTCAGTTGTCTTGAAAAACCAGTTGGATTAACTTCACGTCCGCAAAAGCTACACTATGTCAAAATTAGTTATAAATAATCACGCAGAGTTTGAGTCTTATCTAGGTAAGATCATGGGAGAATCTGCATATCATAAGATAGATCAGGAACAAATCAACAAGTTTGCGGATGCCACACTTGATCATCAGTGGATTCACACGGATCCAGAAAGAGCTAAGACAGGTCCATTCGGAACTACAATAGCACATGGCTATTTAACGCTCTCATTGATGCCCTTTCTTTGGGAACAAATTGCGGAGTTCAACAATGTGAAAATGTTGGTGAATTATGGAATTGATAAATTGAAGTTTGGGCAAGCTGTGAAGGTCAACGATGAGATAAAATTGACAGCTACACTTAAATCTTTGGCGAATCTGAGAGGGATATCTAAAGCAGAAGTGGAGGCACTATTGGAGATAAAAGGAGAGAAAAAACCAGCCTTTACAGCTACAATGGTGTTTTTATATCACTTTGAATAAAAAGTTTGTTTTTAAATAATGTAAAAGCCCCATTAGGGGCTTTTTTTGTTAGATCCTGTCAGTAATAAATTAAAGCTGGAATGAAATATTTTGAATCATTTTTTGCCTAACAGCAATTCCTCGTTGTTTCCCAGGAATCCAGTTAGGTCCTTCCTTGATGACTCTAACTGCTTCCTCATCACACCCTACACCAATTCCTTTAACAGGTTGTACATTCGACACTTCTCCATTAGCTTCAACAATGAATTGAACGTAAACTCTTCCTTGAATATTTTTCTCAATTGCTTCCTTTGGGTATTTCATGTTCTGAGAAAGGTACTGCCCCCAAGCCTCAATTCCTCCAGGAAAACTAGCGGGATTTTCCACTACGGTAAAAACGGGAGCTTCTTCAATGATTACTTCACCAGTGCCATCAAATTCGGATGTTACACTGTATGAATTACTTTCACTCTCCTGTATTTCAATCGCTTTCGAAAAGAGTTTTGAATCCGTATTTACAATCATCGTGACACTTTTTTCGCCATCCTTTTCATTTACAAAAATGGATTCAATTTGTTTTGGATCATATGCCTTTAGCTTTTTCAAGCTTTCTTCATTGTTTGCTAGCGTTTCTATCACTATGTATTTATTGTCTGGGTTTTCTTCTTGAAGTTTCTTTAAGGCAAGACCAACTTCATCCGAATATTCAACATTCTGATTACTCTCTTCAGCAATTCTTTTGATCTCTGAATCTAGCTCGTCTTCACATGCGAACATGGCTCCAGAAATGGCCACCAAAGCAGCAATACTTGCCACTTTCCAAGGATTAATTCTCTTTTTCATCTTTTTAATAAAGTTTAAACGGTTAAAAATAGAAGCGTCATCGAATGAACTGGCCAGGTTCATCCCATGCGCTCTCAAGGTGCTATGCACCAAGGTCTTTGTGTATGTTGTTTGGTTTACGGACTGCAGCGCAAAAGCATCTGCTTCAAATTCGTGTACATTTTTCAGTTCCTTAATCATTAACCAAACCGACGGCATCCACCAAAATGGAATGGTCAACATGTGAAATAATGTAATATCCACAGAATGTAATTTTTTTGCGTGCCCTTGCTCATGAAGGATAACTTCTTCTGGAATTTCGAAATGAGTGGTATCAATAAATATCCATTTGAAAAAGGTAAAACTGTTTTCTAGCCCTTCTACTTTCCTGATTTTGAAGTTTGAAAAGAATTCTGGTGTGCTTCTCCTGTACAGTTTAGCGATGTGAAATAAGCTAAGCATCATTTTTACTAAAAGACCCAAACTAATGATGCCAATTATATAAGCATACCAAGGGATGTTAGTTGACTCTGCGGATGCAGAGGAAGCACTAATCATTGGAAGAATGGTAGGTGCCAAATTTAAGTTTGGTAGTGCAGAGTTTGATGCTGGTATCTCTATTATTGGAATAATCAGACTTAAAAAAGTAGATCCAATAAGAAAAAATCTCAAGAAGCCAAGCTGTGTCTCTTTGGAAAGAAATATTCTATAAACGACATAGAATAAGCTATGTAGAAGGAAAAATTCAACTATATACAGTATCATGATTCTTTGTTTTTAAGTTCTTCTAAAAGTCGTTCGAGATCAGTTACACTCATCTCATCTTGTTTGGTAAAGAAAGAAACAAGCTCCTTGTAAGAGCCACTGAAATACTTATCTACAAAGCGGTTGAGATATTTTTGACTGTAGTCTTCCTTATTGATGAGAGGGAAGTATTGATGAGACTTACCGAATGCTTCAAATCCAACAAATCCTTTTTTCTCCAGAATTCGAATCAAGGTTGAAATGGTATTGTATGCCGGCTTGGGTTCGTCGTATTCATTGACAATATCCTTAACAAAAGCTTTTTCTAGCTTCCATAGGAATTGCATGATTTCTTCTTCTGCTTGAGTTAATTGTTTCATTTAACTAATTATTTAGTTTCAAAACTAAACTTTTAGTTAATAAAAACAAATTATTTCAAACTAATACTTTAGTTATATAAAAAAATGATTGATTCTCTACCTTAAA
>CAYGTD010000371.1:0-3342 GCA_964352725.1 uncultured Roseivirgaceae bacterium | reverse complement strand
CTTTAGCAATGTCCTTTAGGTAAACAGGTGCATTATTTTCAGACTTTACTACAAAGTTTTCCAACTCTTCTGGCGAGTTAATTTCACCCAAAATTCGAATTGTTCTCCTTTGTCCACTTGCCTTAATGTTACCAGCAGACATGGTCATGTTCCCATTGCCAATAGCTTGTAAAATATCTCCGAAGCTTACTTTGGCAGCCATCATCTGATACACATCAACAGCTATTTACACCTCTTTCTCCTGAGCTCCTCTTATATCTGCTCCTTTGATTTCTGACAAGTCCTCAATTTCATCTTCTAAGTATTCCGCAAACTCTTTCAATTTCTCAACGGGATAATCACCAGAGATATTGATATTCATGATCGGCATCTCCTCCGATAAGGTGAGATCAAAAACATTGGGTTCTACTTTCGCACTGTTAAACAATGGCCAGTCCTCACCTGCTTTCTTTCCGTCTACTTTATCTTTTACCTTCTGCTTAGCAGATTCAACGGTGATCTCCTCGTCAAACTCTACCGTAATGATGGAATAGTCCTCCTGTGAAGTAGAAGTGATCTCCACTACATTACTCACATTTTTTAGTTCATCTTCTAGTGGATCTGTGATAAGCCGCTCTATATCCTCTGCTGTATTACCAGGGAAAGGCGTACTGATATAAATCTTAGTTTCCTTGATTTCTGGAAAATCCTCCCTTGGCATAGCCTGATAAGAAGAGAAGCCGACATAAAGGAAAATGGCAATCATTACATAAATGACTGAAGGATTATCAATGGCCCATGAGGCCAATTTAAATTCCTTGTCTACCTTCTTTTTCTGTGTAGAATCACTCATGATTTACTTCTTTAGAATCTTAACATCCTGACCATCTTTCACGCTTCTAGCACCTTCAAGAATGATACTCTCTCCATCGGTTATTCCATCCAACACTTCCACAAGACCATCTTGTGTTTTTCCTGTTTTTATGATTTTTCTTTTTGCGAGAGCCGTTCTATCTCCCTTTATATTGGAAACGACATAAGCATACTGCTCTCCATCCGCATTTTCCGAAACAACACTTTGAGGGATCAAAATCGCTTTTTCCTGATAATAGTCATTGATTTTTACCTTTGCCGTAAGGTTTGGCTTAATACTACCGTCTTTGTTAGGCACTGGTACTTTCACGCTAAATGATCTGTTATTTGGATTAATGTAGTTTCCAGTTTCCTTCACTTTAGAATCGACAGTCGTATTTAAAATCGGGAAAAAAACTTTCGCTTCTTTTCCAGCCACAACACTGGCAATATATGTTTCAGGGACTAATACCTCAATGTACATATTAGAAAGATTTACTATTCTGAAAACCTCAGAACCTGGACCTGGTGAAACAACTGTACCTTGGTCTTTTATAATATCATCTAAGATTCCGTTGAAAGGAGCTCGAATTTTGAACCTATCCAATTGACTTTCCATCTGATCTACAGCACTTTTCTGCGATTCATAATTTGTCTTTGCTTGTAAGTATTGAATCTCTGAACCAATCTTCTGCTTCCAAAGACGTTCTTGTCTCTCAAAAGTAGTTTTAGCAAGAGATAGTTGCGTTTTCATCTGAATAAGTTGACTACCCATTCCTCCATTATCTATGGTGCCAAGTAGTTGTCCTTTCGATACTCTTTGTCCTTCATTCACATGTACTGCTACTAGTGTACCGGCAGTTTCAGGGTATATCAATACGTTTTGCTTGGTAGTTACGTCTCCTTGTAATTCTACATAGTGAGTAAACTCTTGAGATTTGGCTTGAAAAACAGTCACCAAAGGAAGGTTTGCGTTTTCTGTATTCGCTGCAATGGCGTCATCCAGCTCGGTTATCTGTATTTCCAAAGATTTATATTGGCTTACGAGCTCATTCTTTTTAGCTCGCATAGCTTCTATGTCTCCTCCTTCAATTAAAGCATTGACGGATGTTTCTTGTTCTGATCCTCCACCGCAAGCAACTGCAAGGATAGAGATAATAGTTAGTGTTAGTATGTAGTTGATCTTTCGCATGATCTTAATTGTTGTAAAGTATTCCTAGTGCTTTTTTTAGTTCGATTTGTGAGGTGATTACATTAAATAATGCATTCAAGTAGTTTGTTTGTGCTTCTTTCAATGAGTTATTAGCCTGGACTACATCTAAGTTTGGTCCAACCCCTTCTTGATATTTGATCTTTGTTACATCATATACCTCTTGGGCCAGACTCACATTTTCTTCTTGTGCAGTTAAATTCCTCCTTGCATTATCTAATTTGATTTCAGCCTCTTGTGCCTCTCTATTTACATTATTCTTGAATTGCTCAATGCTAATTTCTATTTGTCTTCGCTGAATCAAGTTTCGTTGAATGTTGGCGCGTTTAGCAAGTCCATCAAAAATGGGTAATGACAATGAAACACCTAGGTTACTATAATTAAACCATGTCTCGTCATTCAATTGAGAAAGATCCCCAAAAGAACTTGTACCTGAAGTCCAACCATAATTGAAGTTTGCATACAAATTTGGAAGGTAACGCGATCTGAAGTTTTTAATATTCAAATCTACCAACTGAAGATTAGTTTGGAAAACGTCATATTCAGGTCTATTCTGAAATGCTTCTACCTCTTGTTCTGTTAGTATTAACTCTTCTACATTATTCAAATCATCTGTAAGTCTAATGCCTTGAGATACAGGCATACCCATTTGAAATTTTAACAAATTATAAGAGCTGATAAGCAACTCTGTATTGTTTTTCAATTCTGTCTTTAAGTTATTATGCTGAATTTGTAATCTAGAGACATCAATTTTTTCCACAAATCCATTTTCATACATCGCACTAGTCTCGTTCAGAAGTGTATCTATTGTTTGAAAATTAATGGCCAAGAACTCCAGATTTTCTTTTGCAATCAAAGCCGAATAATAAGTAAGCGATACATTTTGAACTACATCTACTTCAGTTCGCTTTTGCTGTACCTTACTTAATTGCTTAACTGTTTTTGCTGCCTGAAGACCCACAAAAAAAGACCCATCAAAAAGGAGCTGACGAGCGGAAATTCCAGCATTCCCATTCCAATCAGTTCCAAATGCTGCAGGAAAAACGCCAAATTGTCTATTTTGATCGTTAATAAGATTTTCTTCAACTAAAACCCGATATACAGATGGCGAAATAAAATCTGGTATTGGAGTAACCTGAACCTCAAAATTTCTAGTAACTCCAACGCTACCATTAATTTGCGGGAGACCGGAGGCCAGTGTTTCATCTATCTGGGTTTCTGCTATCTCATTTTCTAAACGAGCAACTTCCAGCTGTTGGTTGTTTTCAAGTGCATATTTAATGCAATCATCCAGCGAAAGC
>CAYGTD010000370.1:0-3365 GCA_964352725.1 uncultured Roseivirgaceae bacterium | reverse complement strand
GATCTACACTCATTTTTTCCACTCTACCAGTGCATTTGAAGCCATGAAATCTCAAGGCATTGAAATCATCAGAAATGAAAAAATCAGAGATGATATTATAACAGTCTATGACGCGAGGTACAATTTCTTTTTGAAGGTAGAAACCGATTTAGTGTCTGATGTGCATTATGGCTACAGACATATCTTATCCTCTCGGTTCGAAGAGTCTTTTCAGGTTGATCTAGAAAGTTCAGGTTTTAAGAACCCAATCGTACCTCTCAATTTTGAAGTATTAAAAACCGACGCTGAATTTTTGTACTTTCTCAAATCACTTAGAAATAAGACCCAATTCATAATTGACTACCATTACGCCAGTCTGAAAAATGATGTGGAGACATTAATAGAGGATTTAGATGTAGAAATAAAAAAGAAATTATGAAAAGAATCCTAACCACCCTCGCCGAAAAATGGCCAGAATATCTCATCGAGGCTGTTGTTATTATAGCCAGTATATTAGGTGCTTATGCCCTGGATAGTTGGAATGAAGACAGAAAAGAAAAGATACAAGAAGCTAAGTTTCTTAGAAATCTAAAACTCGATCTGCAAACAGATACGACTAACCTAAATTTGATGACTGCTGATCGAAATCAAAAAGTAGAGAACGCATTAACCCTCCTTGAAATGCAAACAGTTCCATCAAATGAGGAACAAATAAAACAGTATATGTCATCGATCTGGCAGCTCTTCGGTTGGTCTACATTCACACCTAGAACTAATACAGTTGATGAATTGATAGGATCTGGAAATCTCAGCATACTCTCTGATGACTCAGTCAAATTCTACATCCTCACCATAAAGCAGATGAATGAAGAATTGATCCCTATACGTGAACACATGAGGCGAGAATATGAGCATTACTTGTATGACCGGTCCAATATTACTCAACCAGTAATTATAGGCTATGATCCGAGATCAATAGTTACTGACAAATTTTCTGAGTTTCAAATGTCCGAAGACGCAATCAAAACAGTGTCGAAACAGGTAGGGAATTTTCTAAATGATCTTTCGATCCGTAATGGACTGACACTGGCAGCCCTTAATAACAGTGGAATTGTTGAATTATATAAAGAAATGATCTTGCAAAGAGAAAAACTTCTTGCACGAATCGCTCTAAATCTCAATGAGCAAAATCCTGAAATATGAAACGCATCCTCACCACCCTCTCCGAAAAATGGCCAGAGTACATTCTAGAAATTCTTGTGATCACCATCGGTATTCTCGGTGCGTTTGCACTGAATAATTGGAATGAGGAGCGAAAGGAATCTAATCAGGAAGAGATCGCCTTTGGTCAATTGATGAATGAGCTTGAGCAGGACGCAAACTGGCTAAAGTATAATTTGAAGTTGATTGCCCACAGAGAAAGAGCCCTCAGGGATCTGGCGGCAGGGCAGTCTGTCGCCCAGGATTCCATTTCCCATTACATCAATCGATACGTTCAGTTCATGGGTGTCGATTCTAAATACCTTGGATTAAAGTCAAGCAATCAATTATCCATCATATCTGACGAAGATCTTAGAAATACAATCACAAGATATTACGAAGTAACGTATCGAAATCTCAAGGACTGGATAGATTATCACAAAGGATATGTTACCAACAACATCGAGCCTTACATAACAGAAACCATTCCGCTTGATCTAAATGAATTAGCAGACGTTCAGGTGGTAGAAGCTGAATTAAAAGGTTTTCAGCTCAAAAACCTGATCTACAATCAAATTCTGTTTTATCAAAAATTCGGAACTATGGTCGAAAATGCACACGAAGAAATTCAACAATTAATTGCCTCCATCAAAAAGGAACAATCCAAATGAGTATGATCCTAAAACACCTTAAATCGGAGTGGTATAAATATGTCCTAGAAATTCTGGTGATCACCATCGGTATTTTAGGTGCGTTTGCCTTGAACAATTGGAATGAAAATCGAAAAGAACAAGCCAACGAGCAAGTTTTACTAACTCAACTAAAAGAAGAGTACTTAAGCAACCTAACTCAACTAGATAGCAAAATTGCCACTCGCAATGTGATTATCAATTCTTCAAGAGAGCTTTTAGTTTACTTTGACAATCCACAAACAGCCACGTTAGAGAACCTTTTGGACAAAATAAGTAATCTTGGCTTGACAGTGACCTACGACCCCATTGACAATGACCTATTTGGTTCAGGAAATATCAATCGGATCACCAACCCCAGACTTAAATCGCTCCTTACCAGTTGGTCTACAGATGTGGTTCAAGTTCAGGAAGTTGAAGCCATCTATCTCAAGAGGTATCATGAACATATTCTACCTCTTCATGTTCAATTGGGCATTGGCCGTCCCACAGATGAACGGTTTTGGAAGTCAATTCAAAAGTTAGATTTCGCCTTGAGTCAAGATCAAATCTCGACCTATGACTATGGCCAGTCTCGCTTTCTTCCCACTGCGAATGAGCTTTTAGATAATACTGAGTTGGAAGGATATGTTTCAAATTCCATTATGATCAATGATTTCATAAATTTTGAATCCATGACTTTACGAAAGCAGATTGAAGAAATACTAGAAATTCTAAACAATGAAATCAAATGAAAAGAATCCTCACCACCCTCTCTCAAAAATGGCCGGAATACTTACTAGAGATTCTGGTAATAACCATTGGCATTTTAGGAGCTTTTGTCCTCAACAATTGGAACGAGTCTCGCAAGGAACAAAACAGCACCAAAGTTTTGGCCGCTTCCTTAGTTGCTGATATGCAAAAAGATGTTGACTTTTTGCTTGAGGCCAGGCAATGGAGCAAGCGTAAATTGGAGTCATGTGATAGCATTCTGAAACTATGTTCAGAACCTCGGGATAAATGGGACTCCATCGCGATTTATAACCATATGAATTGGGTGAGTCAGTCCAATCCTTTTTTTCCTACCAATGGAACCTATGAACAAATGGTGACATCTGGTACTCTGAAGTCATTTGATCAATCCATTGCCAATGATCTCAATGCCTACAATATGCAGCTGAAAAAGATCGTGTACTGGGCGAATGCCGAAGATCAAACGTTGTGGATGATGGGAGAAATCATGTGGAGAGGCATGAATGTGAGAGCAATGGGTGATATCAGGTTTAACGAAGAATTACAAAACTTGCGATACATCAGAATTCCTGCTGATCGGGTTGAGGAATTCTTGAATTTAGTAGCAGCAGTTAAGACGTATAGAAAGAAAACAATGATTGAATATCACGAGCACCTGAGGCTTGGCACAGACTTGATCCACACTTTAAAATCTGAATATCCGCTATGAAACGAATCCTCACCACCCTCTCTCAGAATTCATTACGACTCCCCTCCTTGGAGGGG
>CAYGTD010000369.1:0-3370 GCA_964352725.1 uncultured Roseivirgaceae bacterium | reverse complement strand
GGAGCACGGCTTATTGATATGACTCAAAATAGCGCAGATATGAAAATCATTGCTGGGTACAGTGAGGAAAATTTTTCAATATTTCAAACTGAGAAAGGAGTACATATTAATTGGTCATTGTCAACTGTAGCATCTAAGCTTAGTAGAGAGTTTAAATTCACAAACAATGAGACTCAAGAAGAGATTATGGAAGCAGTAGCATCTGAAATTATTGAAGCAAAGAAAGAAGTTTAAGCCAAGTCTACTCCTTCAGATGTGCTGTAGGGAAGAGCGCTGGTGATGGTTACATGCTAATTGACAACATGAAAAAAACCTGTGAAGAATACTCCACAGGTTTCATTAAATTCATCTTAACTGTTGTCCCATTACAGGTCTAGCTTCTTTCACCATCAATCTTGATCAAGAACTGAATCCACAATCAACTTTAAATGTTGTTTGTGTGCTTTCGATAAAGTGTTTCCTGCCGAATTTGAAGCCATACGGTCAATCTGCTTCAGATTGTAAAGAGCCATAGATCTGGACGTATGGCTGTAGTTTTTATCGTCTCCAACCATGGATGCCAATTTTCTTGTGTATTCTATTTGTAAGTTCTGCCGGAACGTATTCACACTTCCACTAATGTCTGCTTTGAAAATAGCGTCATTTAAAGCAGTCATCATTTCCCCTAGATCATACGTGTTTCCATACAATTCAGAATCAACCAATCTCTGTTGGACGTTGTAATGTAGTAGGTGATTTAATGCTTGGTTTTGAATACCCAATACTAGGTCATGAATCTTTGGATCTTCAGGACCTGAAAAGAAGTTGTAACCTCTTCGTTGCATCGCCAGATAGTTATACAAATCATCCGGAGCTTTCCACGCATCAGGTGCAAAAACATACTTACTGAGAGCTGACATGGCTCTTTTCTGGTCTGCATAAGAAACAGGTGTGAAAGGTTGAGCACCCCCATCTTGTCCCTCCAATGATCGGTCTACATACACTCCTCCGATATATCTTGAAATCACACGAGCAGCACCGCTGTATTGTCCGCTAAGGATGTAGAAGTTTTGTCGCAATTCTTGATAAGTATCACCATCATCTAGGGTGTTAGATTTCAAATCTTTCATCAAATTCCTTACCGTTTCAAAACGATCAATGCTATATTGAATAGCATCATTTGATAAATCTCCTGTGTTGACTCTTGGGTCAATCGCTTTCCCAGGTGACCGCATGTCGTCCGCATCATTTCCAAAGGTTAGTTCTGGTTTAGTGGACATTGCCAAAAGAGCGTCTCTTTCTGCGTCATCCTTAAAAAGTTGGTAGCCAAATTGGATGGCCCAAATGTCGTATGGTCCAACTGCTGTAGAGTAATAATTACCCTGTTTGCTTCGGTCTTTTGTAATGTTTGTTGACACATAATCCATAACAGAGCCAGTCAATACTCCACTATTGTTATCTACCAATTCTGAAGGAGATAATAATTGTGAGGCCTTCATGTTGTGGTTTAAACCAAGGGTATGACCCACTTCATGGAGAATCAACTCAATCATTGCCTCTTTTTTTATACCCTCCATATCCATATCGGCATCTTCTGCATTTACACCTGCAGCGATCATTCCGAATAACATATCTTGCTGCTTAAAATCCCCATAATCGCAATACTTGTTGTTCTCTTTTCCAAACATCGGAACAAACTCCTCTTCGCCAGAGGCCGTCAAATTAAGAAGCTTATCATACTTTACTCGGTTTGCGAAGTGCACGAATTCTAACATGATATCAGCACCTAAGATCTGACCTGTTCGTGGGTTGGTGAAACTAGGGCCATATCCACCAAAAGGAGGGTTAGGTGAACTCGTCCATCTCAATACATTGTATCGTACATCACCTGCATCCCATTCAGCATCATCAGGCTGTACTTTTACCACCATAGCATTCTTGAAGCCCGCTTTTTCAAAGGCCGGATTCCAGGCAAGAACACCTTCTTTGACAGTTTCTCTCCATTCAACTGGGGTAGTGTTTTCAATCCACCAGATGATGGGCTCTACAGGCTCAGAAACTGCAGCGTTAGGATCCTTCTTCACCAAGTTCCATCGGTTAATCATATCTCGGTAGGGAGTTGCAGATGCATCCGTTTGGTTATCTACCTGATTCAGGAAATACCCTACTCTAGGATCATCCATTCTAGGCTCGTAATCATTCTCAGGCACTTCGAGTAGCGTATAGAATATTTCAACGCTGACGTAGCGAGCGTCTGTTACGGCACTTCCTCCACCATTTTTAGGGGAACTGTTATCATAGGCATATTGTACTGCCACATTTAGGTTCTCCGGATAATTCTTAATGGAAAGAATCTTTGTTTTTTCTTTACTTGCACTTCCTAATTGGAATGCATTTGGATTTTGTGAACCTGAGCCTTTAACCTGAGTCAAGGTCTCCTTTACAAAAAGATTATCTGCGTCAATAAGGTAGATTCCGTTCTCTTCCACAATTACCTCTTCGCTTGCCATAATGGCTTTGGCAATATTAGCCTCCGAAGCACGACTCAATGCATTGTTTTCATCAAAATAAAAACCTGTGTTGACTTTCTCTATCTCCAATCGATTGAAGTACTTGTTGATTTTGAAGATGAATTCTCCATCGTATGCTCCTCGAAAGGCACCAGCCTCCAAAACCCCATTTTTTATTTGACCAAAGTAGATGTACTCTTTGCCTATCTGATCTTCCCGAATAGCCATCTTGACTTTACCAGATGTACTGTCCTGATACATGGTGAAAAGACCTTCCATTTTGGAATGCTTTTTAGTCTCTTCGGCTATGGTTTTCTTTTCTTCCTTTTTAGGAGTGGCTGCTTCTGTTTCGCCCTTCTTCTTTTTCTTTTTTTGAGCTTCCGCTGGAAGACCAATGAATAACATTAGTCCGAGTATGAGCAGGAAGCTTGTCCGTAAGATATTCATGAGTTTTTGAGTTTAAAAATTTACCTGAAGATACAATTCATCAATCAAGTACGAAAATCAAAAGGATGGAGGGTTTAGATGATATTTAACTGGATAGAAAGAGATAAACCAAGCTGTTTAACCTGCTTTTAAATCAGTCAATTCTAGTTTATTTTCATCTCTTGTTGTCTCATTGGCATGTTATCAATCAGTTGAAAGATTTCTCTAGTGGAAATAATATCTGCTTTTCTCATTTTTATTTTTCCGTCTTTTCCAATGAGTAACACAGAGAATGTACTTTTATCAATTTCGTAATTTCTATATATCCACTCAGCTTCCTCTTCCGAGAGCATTTCATTTTTTGGCCCTAACCAATGATCATCATACAAACGATAGATGACTAGGTCCCGATCCTTCATGCCTTTTTTGCCTTTTGTTAATAGTTGATCCTGACG
>CAYGTD010000368.1:0-3373 GCA_964352725.1 uncultured Roseivirgaceae bacterium | reverse complement strand
GGAAAGAGAGGGTTGGGTAGCCAATACTTCCAGGCGATCATAGGAGATTTAACTCCGTCCTTGGTGCGGAAATGATACCAGAAATAAATGAATTTATATGGACAAATACCCGGGATTCCCGTGAATTTAAATCCTTTCGTTTTTAGACTTTTTGAGCCGATGTAATAGTTTCCTTCAAAGGGAAACATATTCCATCCCTTTTCTCCTTCAGCAATTAGCTCTCCAGATGGTTTGTGAGTAATTCGAATAATTGGTTTTTTAGGACTTGACATATTATCCTCTAAATCTTTCTCTTTGATTACGTTTTCTGTCAATAGTAAGACCATGACTACTAAGAATGAGGTAAAGCCCTCAAACATTGTCTCCGATTCCTGCGTGGTTAACGCATGTCATTTTGTAGAGATTCCAATCAAAAGTAGAGAGGCATCTTTATTAAATTTAGTAATATCATCATATCCGCAGGATCTAGCGATAACCTTGATTAGAACATTGCTAGCATTAAAGAAATTGTTTAGTCGTTCAGCTAAGCTTTCAATCAATAATCTAGATCTGAGATTTTCTTTTTGAGTGGCAATACCTATGGGACAGTTGTTGGAATAACAGGCTCGCTTGCCTAGACATCCAATGGCTTGGAGTGCGGAGTTTGATACTGCGATAGCATCTGCTCCAAGCATGAGTGCTTTGGCGAAATCTTCTGCAATTATCCCAAATTATTTTTTTGAAAAGGAGTACTTCATCCTACACTCAATTTTAGAATATTAATTGAATGAATATCAAAGTGGTAGATTCATCCACCATTTCCTGAAAATTTAGGAAATTGACTTACGTGTAATAACCGTTTCTCTGCTAATACTTGCTAATGCTTCTGGTCGCAATCCTTTGTCTATGCGGCGATGAATTTTATTATCATAGTTATAGATATATGAAGATTCATTTTCTAAAGTTAATGACCGTTTTAAAGAAATCAGGTTGGAGAAACTACTTCTAGAATTTCCTAAAAAATATTTAGCGAAACAACAAATTTCAAAATTAATAGCTGCCACGATTTCATATTCTAGATTTAGATCAAAATAGTGACTTACTTCAAAGCCTTCATTGATTAGTTGATTTTGAATTTCTTGATGATTTTCTCCTGAAGTAAAAAATATTTTTTTTGAGTTGACTTCATTCTTAATCAACATTAATAGTATCTCAAAACTTACATAAACAGACTCTTTTGGATCAATTATCCTCTTTCCTTTTGCATATCTCTTCCAATCCGATTCTGTTCTTATTTGTATTGCTGATTCTATTTCACTAGAAATAAATTTTTTGGCAATAGTCTCTAATTCAGGTTTGAGTTTGAGTGCCAATAGGACTCTTACTTTCGTGGAATTGATATCTATTGCCCCTAATTCACGTTCTTTTTTAAGCTGTTTTTCAGAGTACTTCCATAAATTTATTCTATTCTGTATTACATTTTGGCTATCATTCTTCTTAACAATTATGTCTCGATTATTTGAGAATTTTCTCATTGATGCATTGAAAAAATCTAGATCATAAATATCCGAAAATAAAATGCCCACTTTCCAACCAAATTCTGGCTCAATAATAGAGGTCTCATTTTTTATCGCAATGTCGCATGCGCTGAATAGGTAATGAAGCTTATTACATAATCCACCTTTGAATTGCACTTCTAAGTGCATGCCCCTGTAATCTTTCTGAAATATTCTAGCTATTTTGTTTAGCATAAGATTTTTTCTTAAAAAATGTCCAGACGACTCTTTCATTTTAGCAAATGGAATGTTTTACATCCATAATTTATTAGCGTGTTTAATTTTGATTAAGGTCAA
Organism: uncultured Roseivirgaceae bacterium; assembly: GCA_964352725.1. Classification (GTDB taxonomy): domain Bacteria; phylum Bacteroidota; class Bacteroidia; order Cytophagales; family Cyclobacteriaceae; genus Ekhidna. Next base: position 1,541 of record CAYGTD010000368.1, on the reverse strand, counting down.
ATATACCTTATCGATCATTTCCTGATATTAGATTTTTTAGTGAAGCTGAAAAATCTAACACTAGAGTTAACCTGAATTCAGGGACACACTTTGGATTTTCGCTGAATAGGCAGAATAACAATTTTGATAGCGAAGGTCAAAAAGATGAATTCAGAGCAATAGATTTCGGCTTAGCTCGGGGTTTAGGTATTTATATAAATTAGTCTCTAATACTTGATTTTAGTTATACATTGAGTACGATCGAAAGTAGGAATAATTTTATTGTAGGAATTTCTAAATATCCATAGCAATTATTCTCTAGTTGTTATCGCTTGTTGGGATAGATTTTACTCTAAACTTGATTGTGATTCACTGTCTTTGAAGACAGATTCCCCTATTCATGGATAGTTGCTCCTCGATAAACTCTTAAACTATAAATACAAAATACACCTCGTTCGCCATCCATTCAATAAAAGTCCTAAATATTGGAAATACTATCTATCTACTCCATCCTTAATGCTTCTGAAGGATTGATACTTGAAATCTTCAGAGACTGAATGCTTATAGAGATAAAAGTTACGGTCATTACGGCTAATCCTGAAAGAATAAAAATTATTGGATTTAATTCCACAGCATAAGCAAAGTCTTTCAACCAATCGTTTAATAGAAACCATGCAATGGGCGAGGCAAGTAAAGTGGCTAGCCCGATTAATAGAACAAATTTTTTAGCTATTAGTAAAATAACATTCAATGAGGATGAGCCTAGCACTTTTCGGATGCCCATTTCTTTGAATCGTTTCTGGATTATCAATCTGGTAAGAGCTAACAGGCCTAACCATGCAATGAATAATGAAAAACCTGCCGCATAATTTATAATTGAGCTATATCTTTTTTCTTCCTGATACTTATCATTCAGGATATCATTGACATATTTCATTTCAAAGGGAAGATCACTCATTGTAGCTCTCCAGGCTGCTTGGATTTCATTAGCAGTTTCACTCGCATTTCCGGGAGCAACTTTCACCACAACGGTGAAGTATTGAGGAGGCCAGACATACGAAGATATACCAGATACCCCTTCGGCGACATAATCAATTTTTGTAGCGAGTATTAATGGAGAAACGTTATCATGTAATGAATTAAAATTAAAATCTTTCACCACACCAATGATTTCATGACTTTTAGTAAAGCCTTTACCCGGGATCTGTTTTCCTATGGCATCATTCCATTCCATACTTTTCACAAAAGATTCATTCACGATGATGGATTTTCCAGTGTCATCTTTTCTAAAATCCCTACCGGCAACAAGCTTTAGTCCCATGGTTTTGACATACTCAGGTGAGACTAGGTTAAAATTCAATTTCAAATCTGAATCATCTTCTTGACTGAAAGTAAGTACTGTCCATTTAGTTACGGACATGGCTGTCATGGTTGCAGCTGTGCTTACGATTCTGTTGTTTCTTGAAAGCTCGTTTTTGAATAGATCATATGCTTGAGTAGCATCTTCCGCATTAGCATCGCTAGGCAGTTCTACTTCTACTAATTGATCTTTATCATAACCC
>CAYGTD010000367.1:3063-3375 GCA_964352725.1 uncultured Roseivirgaceae bacterium | reverse complement strand
TCTAGTTACCATTTTACAGATTCAATAGGAGAATCTTACTTCTTAGAAAGTGGTAATGTTTTAAGTCAGGTTATAACTACCGCGAGTTTAGGAAGTATAGCTGGGGTCTATTTAACAGTCGAACAAATAGGAGCAGACCTTTTAAATACTATTACTTTAACGCTACTTTCATCGAATGAAGTCATTCATGTTGAAGAGATTTCATTATTTAAACTTGATGAGAATGAGGAAAACTACATTCCTTTTTTATCTGAAATTCCATTTAATGGAGAAATAGAAATACAAGTCAGACTTAACCAAACAGTAGAAAAT
>CAYGTD010000367.1:0-3053 GCA_964352725.1 uncultured Roseivirgaceae bacterium | reverse complement strand
ACTAAAGATGGTGATCTTATAATTAGTCTATTATCAAAATCTACATTATATCGTCCAGTTTTAATTGAGGTGGAGGAGGATTTGTTACCGTTTCCCAATCCCTCAAAAGGATTTATTTTCGTCAATCAGGAGATAGTTGATTGTTGGGTTTACGACTTACATGGATCATATGAAAATATTCCTTTTGAATATAATGCTTTCGGTCAAACAATTATTGACTTGACTAGACTCGCTTCAGGAATATATTACTTGACGCTAATCACCGAAAATAATAGGGAATCTAAAGAAAAAATTATTCTGAGATAATACTAACTCTTAAAATTATCATTTGATAATCGATATATTTGTACATATTAACTTATCGATTACACTTAATTAACCCGCCAAAGCAATGAAATTCTCTAAGTATTTCTTATTCCTTATTTCCTTTTTTGCGATTACCATTTCCTGTGCTCCAGGAGACGAAGTTCTAGAAGAACATCAGTTGAAAAGGATGCCATTTAATGAACAGGTTTTTTTCCTAGATAAGCAAGGAGGATGGTCTCATGTGTATAGAGTGGAATATGATTTCCAAGGGTTACAAGGAGACGCAATTCTGACGCCTTTTGCAAAGGTGAGGGGTGGCTCACATATGACCGTTTCTCCAGTAGTTGAAGGTAGTGATGATCGCTATTTGACTATTGTGAATAATGGGAAACCAGGTAAAATTCATTTAATCAATGTAAATAATGCGTCAGATCACAGAGTATTTGATTTATATAAGCACACTGGGGCTGGTGAATCAGCAGATGCGAAAAATAACAATAGAGCCAAAATCACACAGGTAGATTTTGATCAAAATAACTTTTTGTTTATTGCAGGTAAGGATGGTTTCTTCAGAGTGAGTGCGGATTATTCTGACATGAGCGCAGATGTATGGTCATTAAGTGACGCTAGTAAGGTTTGGGCGGTAAAACTTTCCAACAATGGAGGAATGACAATGGAAGACGAAGATGATGGAGGTATTGATGGAGGCATAGGCGGAGGAATCGGTGGCGGTATAGGCGGAGGAATCGGTGGCGGTATTGGAGTTGGTGGTGAGGAAGAAGAAGAACCAGATGATGAGTATTTTGGTGAAACAGATGATAGTCTTAATGAGCCAAGATTCGCAGGTGGTGATATTCTTTTTACTCAAAATAATGATGAAACTGCAGGATTTGAGTCTGAGCGTTTAATCTCTGTAACGCAAGGGCATGGAAATGCGGCATTGTGGGTGCAACTAGAATTTGGTGCGGATAGTAGAGCATTGTCTTACAGCGCAAAAAAATTATTCAACCTCAGAAGTGTGACTAGAAATAGAACCACTGGTGAAAGAGGAATTGGTAAGGTTACAGGAGCTGCATTAGTAGGTGATAATCATTTGATGACATCTCATCATTTCACTACTGAATTTGAAATAAGAAATCTTAGCGGTGAACTTTTAGCTAGTCCAAAGATAGTGATGGATGAAAGTGCTGATTTGTCAGATTGGAATTATGTAAATGCAGATGGATATGTAAAGCACAATTGGGGAGACATGGCATCTGTACAAAGATTTGATAGTGACTTTACTGTGATTTCCAGAACAATCCCAGAGGATGTTAGTCAAGGATATTATCCGTTTGAAGATGGAGCCGAAATAGCAGAGGTTAAGTTGTATCGTCCAGGATCTGTAGTCCTTAATGATTATGAAGTAAAAGAAGATAATCCAGAAGTAAGTAAAGAGGCTAGAAGAAACTCTTCTAACTCAGATATAGCTGATTTGAGACAAAAACCTTACAAATTTTCTTCACTTGGAAAGGAAAATGGCTACATGGTTTTGAAATTTAACAGTCCAATTCCAGTAGATGAAAACACAATATTGCAAGTAGTTGAGACCTCTTGGGGGAAACAAGCCACATATAGTAATACTACTGATGCTTACAACGCATATCCAGAACAAGCCTCAGTGTATGTATCTAACTACGCGGGTAGATATATTGGTGACTGGGTAGATAATGATTCAAACTGGGTAAAAGTAGGAGATGCTTTTATCAGTAGTAATACATTTAATATACCAAGTTTGTTAGAGTTTCAGTGGGTGAAAATCGTTGATGATAATTCAAGAACTCCAGACGGATACGATGTGAACTTTGTGGCTGCATATCAGACTCAAGGAAACGAATAGGAAAAAAGTGTTTTAATGATAGAAAGGGGGTTCAGGTGAACTCCCTTTTTTTATGCGCATTCTTATGTTATTGACACTCTTAATTTATGAATTGAAACTTATTTAGATTGCTAAACAGATTTAGAATAGTTTATTTAAGGGCAATAATTAGACTAAATTTTCCTTTTCATGACTCAATCATCAAAGAAATGAATCAAATAGTTAGAGTTGGGGCAACATTTACGATTGGTTATCTTATGATGTACTTATCTGTATTAGGACAAGATACAGATGTTATTCAGAAAAAGGCTTTTGTTATTCTGGAGTCAAAATGTAATTTCTGTCATTCTATCGATTATCCCAAGAATGTGTTTGAGTATTCTAATATGAATGAATCTGCTAAAAAGATTTATAAACAGGTCTTTGTGAAGGAAAAGATGCCAAAAGGAGACTCAATATTATTAACGCAAGTGGAAAGGAGTGTTCTTCTTAAATGGTTGAATATACATGTAGAAGTTGACGATTGAACTATTCTGATTCTAACATACAGTTTAGTTAATTTCACCACTTAACTTTTTTATCGATGAAAGAAGAAAAGCAGTCTATTATTCCTGATTGGCTTAAAGAACTCCAACAAAGGAGCTGGGAACCCGAAATTCTGCTGTCAGGTATTGTTCTCTATGGAATGTTCAAAGTACCAGAGCTGCTAGATCAATTCCTGAAATTCTTTAAACTCAACATATTTGGTAATTCTCAAGATATTGACAATCTAGTCGCCTTATTCAAAATGGGCATTTATTGGCTAATTGCAGGCCTAATTCTGCATTTGATTTGCAGAGGAATATGGATAGGGATGGTAGGGTTAAGCTATTCCTTTCCTAAAGGAATT
>CAYGTD010000366.1:0-3392 GCA_964352725.1 uncultured Roseivirgaceae bacterium | reverse complement strand
GATAAGGACCCGGCTGTTTGTGAAATATACTTGGTAGAGGGAGATTCAGCTGGTGGATCAGCCAAGCAAGGAAGAGATCGTAAGTTTCAGGCTATTCTACCATTGAGAGGTAAAATCCTAAATGTAGAAAAAGCGCAGGAACATAAGATCTATGACAATGAGGAGATAAAAAATATGATCACCGCATTGGGTGTTTCTTTCGGAACGGAAGAAGACGAGAAAGCCCTGAATATGGTCAAACTCCGATATCACAAAGTAATCATCATGACGGATGCGGATATTGATGGTAGCCACATTCGAACACTGATACTTACCTTCTTTTTCAGATACATGAGAGCATTGATCGAGAAAGGTTACTTATACATTGCCTTGCCTCCTCTTTATCTTTTAAAGAAAGGAAAAACAGAGCGATATGCTTGGTCTGAAGATGATAGAGCGAAAGTTACTGCTGAGATGGCACCAGAAGGCAAAGAAGATGCAGTGGGTGTTCAGCGATACAAAGGTCTTGGTGAAATGAATCCTGATCAATTATGGACTACTACTATGGATCCACAACACAGAACGTTGAAACAAGTAACTATAGAATCAGCTGCTGAAGCAGATCACCTATTTTCAATGCTAATGGGAGATGAGGTTCCGCCTCGAAGAGATTTCATCGAGAAGAATGCTAAGTACGCCAAAGTTGACGTTTAAATTATTTTGAAGTAATAATCTGATACATTGCTTGGAGAAACTTCCAGATAACAGCGAATGTGAACAGAATAGCTGATCCAAATGCAAGCACTATCAGTAATACAAAGTCTAAAATTTTTTCCATTTTTAGGTTGGTTGGGTTGTTGTTACAGGTAATATACCCGTAACAACCTAAATGTTTATGATATAGACTAAACTTTTTTAATGAAATGAAATATAATTTTACAATGAAACAGATTCTCCCACTATTATTTGTCTTTTCCATGACTTTTACCAATGCTCAAGACTATTGGCAGCAACGTGTAGAATATAAAATGGACATAGATTTTGATACAAAGAAGCATCAGTTTAAGGGTACTCAAACGTTGAAATACTTTAATAACAGTCCTGACACCCTAAATAAGGTCTTCTTCCATTTATACTTCAATGCATTTCAACCTCAGAGTATGATGGACGTAAGAAGTAGAACCATAGAAGATCCAGACAGAAGGGTTCAAGACCGTATATCAAAATTGGATAATTCTGAGATTGGCTATCATACAATTAATTCATTAGATCAAAAAGGGGAAAAACTATCGTTTATTGTAGAGGGAACAGTAATGGAAGTGACTTTGAATGAGCCAATACTTCCAGGAACTTCCACTGTGTTCAATATGACTTTTGATAGCCAAGTGCCACTACAGATTCGAAGAAGTGGAAGAAATAATGCGGAGGGAATTGACTACTCTATGGCGCAATGGTATCCAAAAATGGCTGAGTATGACGAAAAAGGATGGCACTCTCATCCTTACATAGCTAGAGAATTTTATGCTCCTTGGGGAGACTTTGAAGTAGATCTTTCTATTGATAAAAGCTATGTAGTAGCTGCCACGGGTACGCTCCAAAATAATAATGAAATTGGCTATGGATATGAAGACAAAGGTGTAGATGTGAAGAGAAAAGGCAAGAAACTAACTTGGAAGTTTAAAGCTGAAAATGTACATGATTTTGTATGGGCTGCCGACCCTGATTATAAGCACGTCGTAACTAATGTTCCAGGTGGACCAGTTCTTCATTTCTTTTATCAAGAAGGAGAAAAAACAGAGGTGTGGAAAGAACTACCTGCTCTTACAGTGAAAGCTTTCGAATACATTCAGGAAAATTTCGGAAAATATCCTTTTTCACATTACTCAGTGATACAAGGTGGTGATGGTGGTATGGAATACCCAATGGCGACTTTGATTACCGGAGAAAGAAGTCTAAACGGTCTGATAGGTGTTACAGTGCACGAAGCATTACATAGTTGGTACCAAGGACTATTGGCCACAAATGAAAGTTACTATGCATGGATGGATGAAGGATATACCTCGTATGCGTCTAATCTCACCATGGCTCATTTATTTAATCGAGACTTGAAAACAGCGAATGCTGGTAGCTACAGAGGCTATTTTAGCTTAGCTAATAGTGGAAAAGAAGAACCTATGAGCACACATGCTGATCACTTCAACACCAACAGAGCATATGGAAGTGCTTCCTACTCTAAAGGTGCCGTAAGTATTGCTCAACTTGGATACATCATTGGTGAGCAGGCAAGAGACGAAGGATTACTTAGGTATTTCAATCAATGGAAGTTTAAGCATCCTGACTTAAACGATTTCATTCGAGTGATGGAAAAAACTTCTGGACTTGAGCTTGATTGGTACTATGAGTACTTCGTAAACACCACTCATACCATTGATTATGCTGTGGATTCTGTAAGTGGTGATGAAACGAAAACTAATGTTCAATTAAAAAGAATTGACAAAATGCCAATGCCAATGGATGTTTATGTGACCTTCACTGATGGCTCTAAAAAAATCTACTATGCTCCTCTTGCTATGATGAGAGGTGAAAAACCAAATGAAACTAACTTAGAGCGAGTGGTCCTACCAGATTGGCCATGGACGAACCCTACTTATTCATTTACCATTGATGTGCCTCTATCGCAAATCCAAAAGATTGAGATTGATGAAAGCGGAGTACTCGCTGATATTGAAAGAGAAAATAATACATGGGAGAAAGAGTAAATACTCCTCCTTTTTAAATCATTAAGCCATTTATGGAAGTTTTCCATAAATGGCTTTTTTGTATTATTCAAGTTAGAAAATTACGTTTAGAAGGTATTATTTACTTCCTAACCACACCGTGAAGTTCCTGGCCAATAAAGTCCTTAGGAAATTGCTCATCCTCTGGAAAGCCCAACTCAATGTCTCTTCCATCCTCTGGAATATAGTTAGTCTTAAATAGATAGTCCCAAAAGCTGAAGGTAATACCAAAGTTGACCCCATGATGGTGGTTTTCGGGTAAAGCCTTGGCATGGTGCCAAATATGCATTTGGGGATTGTTGAAGATATATTTTAATGGCCCTAACGGAATACTTATATTGGAGTGATTGAAGTGTCCCACAGCCAGTGCAAAAATGTGGATGATGAAAAAGTCCTGGATACCAAAACCGATCATGGCTAAGGGCAGGTATTCCAGAAAGCGATAAACGACATTTTCCATCCAGTGGTAGCGAAGGTGGGCAGCAAAGCCCATTTCCTGGACAGAATGGTGCACTTTGTGGAATTCCCAGAGCCAGGGCACGCGGTGCAAGATACGATGTACATTATAATGAATGAAATCGCGGATGACCAGCATCAAGAGGAGTTGGCCCCAAAGGGGAAATGCCTGGACATGCA
>CAYGTD010000365.1:0-3396 GCA_964352725.1 uncultured Roseivirgaceae bacterium | reverse complement strand
CCTCATTAAAGATTGGGATCTCTTGATAAAAACCGTTATACTCTTTGGCTAAATCATACACATATTGAGCAATGACTGCTGGAGAATACTCTTTCGCAGCATCTGCCAAGGCAGAATTAAACTCAGTGATCTTGTATATCAAATCAATTTCTCGGTTACTCAGTTCACCCACATTCTCTGGATTAAAACTAGTTTCAGCCTCCAATGATTTTGCTCTTCTCAGAATGGCAGAAATTCTGGCATGTGTGTATTGAATGAACGGTCCTGTGTGCCCTTGAAATTCAATCGATTCTTGAGGGTTGAATAGCATTCTTTTCTTTGGATCCACCTTTAGTAAAAAATACTTCAACGCTCCCAAGCCGAGCATTCTGTATAAGTCTTTTGCTTCATTTTCCTCAAGACCGTCAATTTTTCCAAGTTCTCTCGTATGCTGCTCCGCAGTGTTAAACATCTCCTGGAGCAAATCATCAGCATCTACCACCGTTCCTTCTCTGGATTTCATCTTGCCTGTAGGCAGATCAACCATGCCGTATGACAAATGATACAATCCATCGGCATATTCTCGTCCCAGCTTCTTCATGATGGCAAAGAGTACTTTGAAATGATAATCTTGCTCATTCCCCACTACAAAAACTGTTTTATCAAAAGGGAAATCTGCATGCTTCATATCACATGTTCCCATATCTTGTGTCATGTAGACGGCTGTCCCATCGCCTCTAAGTACGAGTTTTTCATCCATCCCCTCATCTTTCAAATCCACCCAAACTGATCCGTTCTCTTTTTTAAAAAAAATCCCCTTCTCCAATCCCTCCTCCACATTGGTTTTTCCCAATAAATAGGTATTAGACTCTTTGTACATTCGATCAAACTGGATGCCCATGGTCTCGTAGGTCTTATCAAAACCCTCGTACACCCAGCCATTCATTTTCTCCCAAAGAGCCACCGTTTCTTCATCTCCCCTCTCCCATTTTTGAAGCATTTCTTGCGCTTCTTTAATTGATTTTGCTTCTTTTTTCGCAAGATCAGCATCAACTCCTGAAGTCACCAATTCGGCGATCTCCGCCTTATATCCTTGATCAAATTTTACATAGTACTTTCCAATCAAATGATCTCCTTTTAGCCCAGAGCTCTCAGGTGTTTCATTTTCACCCCATTTCTGATAAGCCAACATGGACTTACAAATGTGAATCCCTCTATCATTTACTAAGTTGACTTTCATTACATCATACCCATTCGCAGATAAGATTCGAGACATAGAGTCTCCGAGAAAGTTGTTTCTTAAGTGGCCAAGATGCAGTGGCTTATTGGTATTTGGTGAGGAGAATTCCACCATTACTTTGTCACCATTGGGCGGCAGTGTACCATATGCTTCATTAGAGGAAATATCATCTAATGTTTTCGCCCACTCCATATCTGTTATCTCTAGATTTAAAAACCCTTTGACCACATTAAATCCTTTGACAAAATCAGTATTTTCAATCAGCCATTCTCCTATTTTTTGACCAGAAACTTCAGGATTGAGTTTAGTTACCTTCAAAAAAGGAAATACCACCAATGTATAGGTACCGCCAAACTCCTTTCGAGTAGGCTGTAATGATAAGCTTTCCGTATCAACCTCATGATCAAATAGCGATTTGAAGGCTTCTGAAAGTGAAGTTCTAATTTTTAAATCAAGCATTATTATTTGTTTGTTGGAAGGAACACCTCTGCCATCATGCATCTAGCACTTCCCCCTCCTAATTTTTCTATCGTGTGAATATCCGAATGGACAATTCGTCCATGATGAGATAATCGATCAATTTGATCTTCCGTTAGCGATTCAAAAGCTGAGGTAGACATCACCACTAATCGTTCGTCATCCGCTCCGATAACTTGAAGCATATTTCCTGCGAAATTTTCCTTCTGTTCTTCTGAAATCTCAATAAGTTCTTTGTTTGTTCTTTCTAAACAATCTCTCAGCGTTTCTTGCTCTTCCTCATCGTCAATACTATCCATACATACCACCGCAAATGCCTCTCCTAAACACATCATCACATTTGTATGATAGATTGGAAGTCGTTTTCCATTCACTGTTTGGTTGGCGTGAAAAGAAACTTCCTCATATCCTGCCTCGGTACAAAAATCTGCTAATGGAGCTGCCATTGTGCGTTCAGAAAGAGCCGCATAGGCAATTTTGTGTTGGCGATCCAAAAGCAAACTTCCCGTTCCTTCCAAGTAGGCTCCTTTTTCTTCCCAATCAGTAAAACTTACTACGTCTTCCACTTCAAATGCATCATCTAATGCATCAATAATATCATTCCTCCTTTCCAGTCTTCTGTTTTTAGCAAACATGGGATACAAACGAATAATACCATCATCATGGAATGAAATCCAATTGTTGGGAAAAATAGAATCAGGAGTTGCTGGCTCTGGTGTATCATTAAATACAATCACGTTAATACCCTCACTTTTCAACCTTTCTACAAAAACATCGAATTGGTCCAATGCTTCTTGCTGAATTTCTTCTGACGATACACCCTCTTCATTTTTCTGATAATAATTATTAACCGCCGTTTCCTCGTTAAGATGGAAACCTACAGGTCTAATCATTACGATATTGTTTGTTATCTGCTTAGTCATATTTTCTTCTTAAAGGCATAGTGGAGCATCTCAATAGTCCCTCCATTTTTGCCGTTTCTCTGTATTTCACTTTCTCTACTGCAATCCCCCATTTCTCAAATTGATCATTTAACCTTGTGAAACTGCTATCAGAAATAACCACTTTCGGACTAATGGAAAAGAAATTTGAGTTCATCTCATACATTTCATCACGAGTGATTTCAAACACATTTTCTATCCCGAAAAAATCAATAAGAAAATCAGCATCCGCCTGATGTTTAAATCCCGCAGGATAAATGACTGCTTTGTCTTTACCTACAGGCTGAAAACAGCAATCCAAATGAAGTGCATTCTCTTTCGGGTTCTCATCTGACTTGTTCAATTCAAATCCCCTTACTTTCCAGTTTGGAAATGTCTTCTTTAAGTATTCCAACCCTTTTCTGTTCGTTCTTGATACTTGATATTTCGTGAAATCTTCCTCCTCTGAGTAACCTACAAAAAGATGTCCTCTCCATGGCATCACGTCTCCACCCTCCATTCGCTCATCTTCATCCGGCAGCAGTACATTTTTCACTTCGTCAATAACGTGCTGTATACCATCAGATTCCTTCTTCCGCTCCGGAACTACGCAAGGAACTACCAACTTATCATCAATCACAAAAGAAATATCTCTTGCGAAAATTTGATTATAATCTTCTAAAATTTCTGGACGATACACCACTACTCCATGTTTTTCAAAAACAGCAGCTACCGCCTCCATTTCCTCGACTAAATCTTCTTCTATTGGGTAAGTACCTG
>CAYGTD010000364.1:0-3429 GCA_964352725.1 uncultured Roseivirgaceae bacterium | reverse complement strand
TTCCAGCTGTTGGTTGTTTTCAAGTGCATATTTAATGCAATCATCCAGCGAAAGCAATTGGCTTTCCTGTGCAAAGGCTCTCGGAAGAGCCATACTAATTAATAATAGTAAAATGAGTTTTCTCATAGTTTAGCGTATAGTGTTAGTGATTTCTTGTTGTGTATACTCATCGTATTTCATACGTCCTTTATCTGTTAAAAGTCCGTGAATAAAATGATTCAAAATCTGAATTTGAGTGTTGGTAAAATCGAATTTATCCGTTGGGAAAATTTTAGGATTAAAAGCCAGTTGAACTTGCTCTACTCTTAATCTTGAAAGTATTTCAGCGTCTATTTCACTTCTGAAATATCCCTCTTCTATTCCTTGTTTTATGTTTTTCTTGATATGCCCTCTTATCGTAGTGTGTTTAAATTTCAAATATTCATCCCAAGCCTTGCTATGATATTTTTGCATATCGAATAAAAGAGAAGGATTCATTCTAAAAACATGCTTTCTCAGACATTGGGAAACAAGTAACATGTCATCAATCGCATCCTTAGATTGTTTGGTAATTTCCTCAAATTCTCTACTTTCCGTTTCTAAGTGATTAATAGCTACTTCTGAAACCAACGTATCCTTATTATCAAAATATTGATACAACGTCTTTTTCGACATAGATGCATCACGAGCCACATCGTCCATTGTTACACTTCGTATTCCGAACCTGATGAACAACTCCTCTGCTGCTTTTAAAATCTTCTCCTTGGCCTCCAAGTATTTTTCTTAGTTTTAAGTTTAAACTATGGAAACTTTATACATCCTAAAAGTTTCCTTCGTGCAAAAGAACGAGAAACAGATTAAATTGTTTAGCATTTCAGAATAAAAATTTGAATTCATTAAAAAAGGGACATCAAACAGAAGAATGACGAAAGTTGAATTAACAAATGGACATCTTCATTATACTAAATATGGTTCTGGAAACAGAATATTATTAGCCTTTCATGGATTTGGTCAGGATAAGGCTATTTTCAAAAATTGGAAAAAATTATTGAATGAAAAGTATACTATTTATGCATTTGACTTATTCTATCACGGAGAAAGCAATAGATCCCATAGTAAATTAGAAAAAGGTGAATGGAAACTATTCATTGATCAATTCCTTCTTCAGGAAAGCATAAATCATTTTTCAATCCTAGGATATAGTCTGGGTGGTAGGTTTGCTATTTCAACGGCTCTTTCTTTTCCTGAAAAAACGAAAGAACTCATCCTAATTGCAACGGACGGAGTATTTAAAACCATATGGTTCAAACTGGCTACTACTCCTGGTGTGCGATACATCTGGAAATACTTGATGGTTAATCCTGATAAACTAGACAAGTGGATTTCATTTAATGAAAAAGCTAAAATCATCAATAAGTATGTTGCGGATTTTGTCAAAAAAGAAATGGGAAGTGCCGAAAATAGAAAACGGGTTTATATCTCATGGAATCATTTCAAGTCATTAGGCTACACCAAACGACAGCTCATACGTTCATTCAATGAACATTCATTTAAAAGAAGAATCATTTTGGGTTCGAAAGATCATATCATCAAAACGAAAGATATCATGCCCATCATTGAAAAAATGGGGTCCTTTAAAGTGGATATCCTCCCCAAAAAACATCATCAGCTTTTAGGAGATGATACAGCTCAGCTTCTTTTAAACTAATTTAAGTGAATGAAAATCATTATTACATTATTTCTATTCGCATTTTCTCTACAAACTATTGCTCAAGAACCTACCAAAGAACAAATACAGCAAGTAGAGGATGCAAAGAAAGAAGTAAAAGCCATGAGCGGAAAAGAATTTCCTGCTTTCAATTTAACTACACTAGATGGTAAAGTAGTTTCCTCTGAAAACACGAAAGGGAAAATCATTTTATTTAATTTTTGGTTTACGAGGTGTGGTCCATGCATAAAAGAAATACCTGAATTAAATGAGCTCGTTGAAGAATTTCAAAGTGAAGATGTCTTGTTCATAGCGCCAACCTTTGATGACAGTATACAAGTAGCGAAATTTTTAACCAGATTCGATTTTGATTACACACTCGTATCTGATGTGAAAGACTTCTGTTTAGAACTAAACATTAGATCCTACCCTACCCACTTCATAATCAATAGAGAGGGCGTTATCGAAAAAGTAATGATCGGTTATTCTATGACCACCGTAAAATCATTAAGAAAGAGTTTAAGAAAATTGTTAAAATAGCTTCAAAAAGACCTTCAGACTTTTGCAAAACCTATCAAGTCAAATAACTATTTTTGCGACTCAAAATCGATCCATCCTTCATGATCCATTTCTTCCAAAAATCATCACACGAAATCATCGCCGTTGGTACATCCTCTGATCTTTCAAAAGAAAGCATTGATAAACTGACATGGCTATTTTCGGGTGCCTCACTATCGGAAAATTCCAACATAAAAGGTCATTTTGTTGGACCTAGAAAAGAAATGATCACGCCTTGGAGTACCAATGCAACCGATATATCGGAAAACGCTGGAATAACTGATATCTATCGAATTGAAACCTTTACATCCGTAGAAACTGCTGGTGAGTTTGATCCAATGCTGCAGCAGAAGTATGATGAATTAAATCAAGAGCTATTCACTTTGAATCGTGAGCCAGAAAAGATTCTTCATATTGAAAATCTGGAAGACTACAATCAAAAAGAAGGGTTAGCGCTTAGCCAAGAAGAAATAGATTACTTAAAAGAAGTTGCGAAAGAAATTGGCCGTCCATTAACAGATTCAGAAGTATTTGGATTCTCTCAAATCAACTCTGAGCACTGTAGACATAAGATTTTTAATGGCACATTTATCATTGATGGAAAAGAGCAGGAGTTATCTCTTTTCAAATGGATAAGAAAAACATCAGAAGAACATCCAAATCATATTGTTTCCGCCTACAAAGACAATGTGGCTTTCGTTCAAGGACCTACTGTAGAACAATTTGCTCCTGCTTCGCAAGACAAACCGGATTGGTTTGAAGGTAAAGAATTTGAGTCTGTTATTTCTTTAAAAGCGGAGACACACAACTTTCCAACAACAGTAGAGCCTTTTAACGGCGCGGCTACAGGATCTGGAGGAGAAATTAGAGATAGAATGGCTGGCGGTCAGGGAAGTATTCCGTTAGCAGGGACTGCTGTCTATATGACTTCTTACTCTAGACTAGAAGAAGCAAAATCTTGGGAAAAACCAGCTAGAAAATGGCTCTATCAAACCCCTCAAGAAATTTTAACCAAAGCTTCCAATGGCGCTAGTGACTTTGGCAATAAGTTTGGCCAACCGCTGATTTGCGGAAGCGTTTTGACTTTTGAGCATGAAGAAGCTGGGAAGAAATATGGCTATGATAAAGTCATTATGCAAGCAGGGGGAGTTGGCTATGGCAAGAAAAAAGACGCCATTAAGAAG
>CAYGTD010000363.1:0-3439 GCA_964352725.1 uncultured Roseivirgaceae bacterium | reverse complement strand
TATCACATTTATTAATGTGATTAAGGATTTCAATTTACCTGACGCTATCAAAAAGGACTTTCCTGAATTGCTGAAAAATGCCTTAGAAGAGAGAAAAAAAGACATAAGTGATCAAATAGCTAAATATTTTGATTGTGAAACCCCACATAGCATCTCCATACTTCAGGGAAATGAAACCAAAGAAATTTTAAAAGTGGCAAATGAGTCTAAAGCAGACTTAATCGTTCTAGGACGAAAGAAAGTAAGTGACTCTGTTCTAAGTACAAGAATAGCACGTAGATCACCGTGTAGTCTATTATTGGTACCTCAGAATTCACAAATTAAGCTGGACAACATACTTGTTCCCGTTGATTTCTCTGATTACTCATTGTTATCCTTGAAGAGAGCTTTGAGCATCACTGAAGGAAGAAAATCAAGAGTCTTCTTACAAAATGTATACAATGTTCCTTCTAGTTATCGCTATTCAGGTAAAACATATGAACAATTTGCCGACATAATGAAGGAGCATGCTAGCAAAGATTTAGGAGCTCTTCTTAAAAGAGTCGAAGTGAGAGATCAGGAATTAGTTCCTGTCTACACAATAGACAAAACAGGCAATCTTATGAAGCTTGTTTATACTGAGGCTAAAAAGAAAAAAGTTGACCTTATTATCATGGGAGCCAAAGGAAGAACCATGGCTTCAGCATTACTTATTGGTAGCAAATCTGAGAGAATGATCAGAATAAATAGTGAAATTCCACTATTAATGATCAGAAAGAAGGGTGCCGTAGCTGGATTGCTCGATGCTTTTAAAGAATTTTAAGCCCTCATTTTATCCAGTAGAGAATTTAATATTTCGCTTTCCTCTTCTGAAAGGCTTTTAGATGATAATTGTAATTCATCCAATACTACATCTAGTTTAGAAAGCAGATTAAGACCCGATTCTGTGATGTAGACATCTACAGCTCTTCTATCATTTTTACATTGAACCCGCTTGACTAGTTCTTTCTCTTCAAGCCGATCTACTATTCTTGACGCATTAGAACTTTTATCTAGCATTCTATCAATCAAGAGATTAACTGTTGCGGGTTTAGGGTGCTGTCCTCTTAAAATTCGCAAAATATTGAATTGAGGTGTAGTGAGACCAAAAGACTTAAATATGGAAAGATGCTTTTGCTGAAGCCATGAGTTAGTGTAAATCACATTTACTACTGCTTTGCTATACTCACTCTTAAATTTTTCTTGCTTGATTTCTTCTGCTATTCCCATTTTTATTGTCTTTAAATACAACCACATATAATGTTACAACATTTAGTTTGAAAAGGTTGCATTCACAAATAAATTCATCAACTCATTAAACCTTCTACTAACTTTATCATCTAAGTACAGAACTACCTGAAAAAGCAATTGGAAGAACTGATCATAGAAAAAATCAGAAATGAGGATACACGTAACTACGGATTTAATTTATTGATCCGTGAGTATCAGGAACGAGTGTATTGGCATGTACGTAAAATGGTGATTGATCACGATGACGCGGATGACTTAACACAAGAGATTTTCGTAAAAGTGTGGAAGAATCTATCTTCTTTCAGAGAGGATGCGAAATTGTTTACATGGATATATAGAATAGCTACAAATGAGTGTTTGACCTTTTTAAAGAAGAAAAAAAGACGATTTTTTGTGCCAATTGGCGATGTGGAGGGAGAATTGAATGAGAAACTCCAAAGTAATCCTGACATAAGTGGAGATGAAGTTCAGATGAAGCTCCAAAAGGCACTGTTGAAACTTCCAGACAAACAGCGAATGGTTTTTAATATGAAGTATTTTGATGATTTGAAATTCAAAGACATAGCAGAAATAACAGGAACAAGTGAAGGTGGATTAAAAGCAAACTACCATCATGCCGTGAAAAAAATTGAAGAATTATTAAACGAAGATTAAACCATTTGATCTTTTTGAACTCTAAGAAGAAGAGATGAAGTATAAACTTGACGATATAGACAAAAAGCAATCATTTAAAGTGCCAGAAGGGTATTTTGAAGATTTGCCATTGAAAATTCAAACCAGAATCCAAAAGAAGGAAAAACACACAAGTGTGCGACTGCCTTCATGGAAATTTGCCTTAGCTGCATCTATTTTGGTTCTCCTTGTGACTTATTTCGTTGTAGATCAGAAGCCTCCTTCTGCAGAAATGATGCTGGCGGAAGTTTCTCAAGATGAGCTGATTGCCTACTTAGATAATATGGATCTAGACCTGGAGGACATAACAAATACATTTCACGAAACCTCTAGTGAATTAGAATTTGATGAGATGGATGGATTAGAGGAATTAGATATGAATAAAAGCGATTTAAATGATCTGCTTTTAGAATATGATTTAAATGAAGACTATTTATAAAAGATAAATAAACAAGACATGCAGAAGACTTTATTATTATTATTATTCGTAATGACTTCAAGCTTTTGGGGAATATCCCAAAGCCCTGAAGCTAAGCAAAAAATTGAAGCTGCTCGTATTGCCCTAATTACCGAACGATTAGAACTTACACCTGAGCAAGCAGAAAAATTCTGGCCAGTTTACAGGGAATACGGTATGAAGCAAAGAGAAATCAGACAAGATTTTGATCAGCAACGAAAAACCTTTGACCCTAACAAAGCATCTGAAGAAGAAAACAAAAAGATGCTAGAAATGGCAACTCAAGTGAAAGAGCGACAGCTTAAATTAGAAAGAGAATACTCTGAAAGAATACTTAAAGTAATCAACACGAGGCAACTCAACAACTTGAGAAAAGCGGAGAATGACTTCAAAGAAATGCTATTAAAAAGAATAAGAGCCGAGCAAATGAAAAGGCAGCAGCAAAACAGAAATGATAAGCGATTGAACGACCGTCGAAACTAATCAACCTACCCTACCTGATGTTTCGAGCAGTGACCACATCGCTTCTGCTATGCATACTTATTCCAGCATCTTCGCAGGATACCTTAAGCTATGCTGAGCAGCTCAGAGCTATTGAACTGGAAATGGACTCTTTGTCTATCTTCAATATGATTGATAGCCTTTTCTCTCTGGACATTGCTCCTAAGAGTGAATTGAATGTGAGGTTTGGTTACTCTAGTAGCGTAACGAGTGCTGGGCGGGATTATGGACTCAACCAAGCAGGTCTTTCCTCCGGTATAGCATACTACCATAATTCAGGTTTTTACGGTGATTTATCTGGTTATTGGAACAATGGAGCTGAACCCAAATACAACCCAACCATTCTTTCTGCAGGATATTTGGCGGTTACTTCATCAAAATGGAGTTACTCTTTTGACTATGAAAAGTGGTTTTACAATCCGAATGATTCTTCAGACAATCCATTAACCAATTCTCTTGGAGCATCAGCCAATTTTGATTTCAATAAGGGCTTTGCTAGTGTTGACTATTCTTTTCTGTTCGGTGAAGAAACAGCCCATC
>CAYGTD010000362.1:0-3470 GCA_964352725.1 uncultured Roseivirgaceae bacterium | reverse complement strand
TTTAATGCCTTAATCAGCGCACTAATTGCAGTAATTGGAATCCTCCCAAGAGTAGGAGGATTGCTTAGTTTTGGTAAGAGAAATTCAGATGTGCCTGTTTAGCTTTTTCTAGCTATCGCCTTCTTCGCTTTCTCTACAATGTCATTGACACCTAAACCATACTTATCGAGCAGTTCTTCTGGTTTGCCACTTTCGCCAAATTGATCATTTACTGCCACAAATTCTTGTGGGACTAAATGATTTCTGACGATCGTATTGGCAATGCTTTCGCCCAACCCACCAGCGATCTGATGTTCCTCAGCGGAGACAGCACATCCAGTTTTAGCAATGGATTTTAGAATGGCTTCTTCATCCAATGGCTTTATCGTATGTATGTTTATTACTTCAGCAGAGATACCTTGTTCAGCAAGTATTGCTTCTGCTTCGATCGCTTTCCACACTAAATGTCCTGTCGCAAAAATGGAAACATCCGTTCCTTCAATAAGCGTGATGGCTTTACCAATTTCGAAAGGTTGATTCTCCATGAACATGGGCCAGCTTGGTCTTCCAAATCGGAGGTAAACAGGACCTTCAAATTCTGCGATCGCCATCGTTGCAGCTTTCGTTTGGTAATAATCACATGGATTGATTACTGTGAAATTAGGAAGCATTTTCGTCATCCCTAGATCTTCTAATACCTGATGAGTAGCTCCATCTTCGCCCAACGTAAGTCCAGCGTGAGAAGCACATACTTTCACATTCTTTTCTGAATAAGCTATTGACTGACGAAGTTGATCATATACTCTGCTTGTAGAAAAGTTAGCAAATGTTCCCGTGAAAGGGATTTTTCCTGCAGTGGCCAAACCTGCAGCGATACCCATCATGTTTGCTTCCGCAATACCTACCTGAAAAAATCGCTCTGGAAACTCTTTCTGAAAAGCACCCATTTTAAGAGAGCCAATCAAATCGGCGCAGAGACCTACTATGTTTGGGTTCTTACGAGCAGCTTCCAATAAGCCATCTCCAAATCCTGATCTAGTATCTTTCTTTTCGGTGTAGGTAAGTTTGGTTTTCATTATCATGTTGAGTTTTATGGATGGAAACCCACCCCTAATCCCTCCAAGGAAGGTAATAATTTCTTTTTTTAATAATCTCCTAAAGTTTCGTCTAATTGGCTGAGTGCATCATGAAGTTGCTCATCATTCGGAGCTATTCCATGCCATTTATGCGTGCCTTCCATGAAGTCTACACCTTTTCCCATCTCCGTTTTCATAAGGATCATTATAGGTTTCCCATTTCCCGTTTTTGCTTTAGCAGCATCCAAAGTAGAGATGAGTTCCGTCAAGTTGTTTCCATCACATTCCAATACGTCCCAGCCAAAAGATTGATACTTGGCTTTGAGATCTCCGAGTGAGTTTACATCATCTGTAGCCCCATCAATTTGCTGCCCATTAAAGTCAATGGCAGCAATCAAGTTATCAACCTTGTTGTGAGCAGCGAACATCACTGCTTCCCATACTTGACCTTCTTGCTGCTCTCCATCTCCCATCAACACATGAACAGTTTTATCATCACCATTGATCTTTTTAGCAAGAGCTACACCAATGGAAGCCGATAAACCTTGACCTAAAGAACCAGATGCAATTCGAATTCCTGGTAGACCTTCCTCCGTTGCAGGATGTCCTTGAAGACGCGTTCCTATTTTCCGAAAAGTAGCTAATTCTTTCACTTCAAATACACCAGCTCTTGCCAAGGTGCTATAGAAAACGGGTGAAATATGACCATTGGAAAGGAAAAACATATCTTCATTTTTGCCCTCCATATTGAAGGACTTATCGTACTCCATTACATGATTGTAAAGAGCAACGAAATATTCAGTACATCCTAGTGAGCCACCTGGATGACCAGATTGAACAGCATGAACCATGCGTACAATATCACGGCGTACTTGTGAACAAATTTTCTGAAGATTGTCGAGGTTAGGAGAGTTTGGCATGTCTATTTTTTGAATGCGGCAAAAGTAATGAAATATGGGGTTTTCATAATCTACTTTCACGAATTCCAAGTAGTATTTAATTGAATTATGAATAAAAGTATGAATGACCATTTCCACAGTTTTAAGTCCACAAGTGTATTACTCGATGGCTTTTTTTATTGAAAGATTTATATTGCTTGTTATGAAAACGACCCTAAGCTTATTTGCCATTTTGAGTTTTGCCATATGTTCAGCTCAGCAATCTTATGAGATCATAGATAATGTTAGTGCTGAAAGAATCGAAAAAGACATTCAGAAATTGGTGTCTTTCGGAACGCGGCATACCATGTCTGAGACGGAATCTGACACAAGAGGAATAGGTGCTGCAAGAAGGTGGATCAAAGCAGAATTTGATCAAATATCTGCTGATTGTGGAAACTGTTTGGAAGTGAGCATGATGCGAACGTTGGAGAAAGGAAATGCTAAAACACGTATTACAAAAGATACAGAGGTAGTCAATGTAATAGCAATCAAGCGAGGTAAAAAATACCCTAATAGATATGTGATCATGGCTGGTGATATTGACAATCGAGTGTCTGATCCAGTGAACTACACAGATGATTCGCCAGGCGCCAATGACAATGCATCTGGAATGGCAGGCGTGATAGAAGCGGCAAGGGTACTATCCAAATATGAATTTGAAAGCTCGATTTTGTTGGTTGGTCTTTCTGGTGAGGAGCAAGGCTTGTATGGTGGAAAGCACTTGGCGGCCAAAGCTGTTGCAGAAGGTTGGGACATTGTAGGTGTTTTGAACAACGACATGATTGGAAACATAGAAGGAGTGGATGGAGTGATTGACAACAGAACCTTCCGGATTTTCTCTGAACCCACGAATCCTAAAGATTCGGATTTTCAGAAACGAATGACTCGATACTATGGAGGAGAAGTAGATGGTATTTCCAGACAGCTGGCTCGATATGTATACACCATGACCAAAACGTATATGCCTGAAATGAATCCAATGATGATCTATCGATTGGATCGCTTTGGTAGGGGAGGACATCATCGTCCATTTTGTGATGAAGGATTTGCTGGAGTACGAATTATGGAGGCTCATGAAAACTATAACAGACAACATCAAGATATAAGAACCGAAGATGGAATAGCATACGGTGACGTGATAGAAGGAGTGAACTTTAAGTATGCTCAGAAATTGACTTCTGTCAATGCGATTACACTGGCAGCTTTGGCATCTGCGCCACCTCAACCTACCAATGTAAAAATAGGAGGAGCTGTAAGGCCATCTACTACGCTGGCTTGGGATAAAGTGGAGGCTGAGGATTTAGCAGGATATAAAATCTATTTCCGAGATACCACTTCTCCAACTTGGGATAGCTACCGCATGGTGGATAAAGGTCTGACTGAGTTTACTTTAGAAGGAATTGTGATTGATAACTACTTTTTTGGAGTGGCGGCTGTAGATAAAGATGGGAATGAGAGCTTGGTGGTGTTTCCA
>CAYGTD010000361.1:0-3477 GCA_964352725.1 uncultured Roseivirgaceae bacterium | reverse complement strand
CTTCTTATTATACCCCTACTGAATCAGGGCCTGCAATTGGTTTCCCTGGAAATGCATTTGATTTTGATGGTAGTACAGAAATTCTAGCGACGAATGGAGGCGTTCCGCTGAAAGATGCCACTTCATTCTCTATCGATTTTTGGATTAAGCCATCTGCGCTAGATTTCTTTGTATTTGATATCGCTGGATCTGCAGGAAGTTATCTACAGATTCAAGCAGACGGATCGATAAGGCTTGTGGATTTTACTAACTCTGGAGCTATTCAATCTGATCCAGGAGTGCTATCTGTTGATGGCAGCTGGCATCATGTGGCGATTGTCAATGATGGGGTGGGTAATGGATATGTGTTTGTGGATGGAATAGAGATAAACAACTATGTTCAAAACGATTTTGACCAATTCACCAATCTTGATCAAGACTTAATCATTGGTGGTCAAGATGGAGGAAGCTTCCGATTGACTGGTCAGCTTGACGAGTTTAGAATTTGGTTTGATCCACTGACAAATGAAGATGTTCAGTTTACCATGACTCAAGCAGTAGATGGAGACCAAGTTGAGTTGTATTATCGATTTGATAATCTTTCTGCAGGAAATATTGTCTATGATAGAAGCTATAATAATTATAATGGGGCTATTTCTGGAACGGCTGCATATGTAGCGATGGATGCATTTGATGGAGTACCTACAGCGCCAACAAATGTGATAGCCTATTTTTTATCAAATGAAGCGGTTGCTATTGAGTGGACTGATAATTCAACCAATGAAACTTCTTACTTTTTAGAGAAGGCAGATGATTACGGATTTACACAAAACGTAGTTGCTAGTGAAAGTTTGCCATCAAACAGTACTTCGATAATTGCTGATGAGGGAGGGTTTTATAGGGTAATTGCCGAAAATGCTAATGGCTTAGCAACATCTGCAGTAGAGTTTGGAACGACAGACGCATTCCCGGGCTCTGCTTTGAATTTTGATGGTAGTGGAGATTATGTGGAGATGAGTAGAGTTGCATTATCGGGAGGTTTGACATTCTCAGCTTGGATTAATACCACCGCCTCTCCAGCAGATGATGCATACCCTGGAAACCCAGGTATGACAATCGTTGGGGATCACACCAATGCTGTTAGTTCTACCTTTGGAATTACAGGTAATACATTAGAGTACAACAATTTTGGTGGAGCTAGCTGGTCTACGCTAACTGGATCAATACCCGTAAATGATGGGTCTTGGCACCATGTAGCTGTAACTCACACCTTGGGAGGGGTTGCTACATTATATGTAGATGGTAGTGTGGATAATACTTCTGCCGTACAATACGATGTAAACTCTGGATTTGATAGAATTGGAGGTAGCTATGATCAAGGTAGTCCAGCGGTTGGTACAGCTTCGCTATTCGATGGAGACATTGATAATGTGAGAATATATAGTGCGGCAGTTGCTGGTTTTGCAGATAGATATACCGCTCTTAAAGGAAACGAATCTGACCTAGTAGCCTTCTACTCTTTTGATGAGAATGTTGGCGCAAAACTGGTGGATAGATCAATAAACACGAATGACGGAGATGTAGTAGGAACACAAAGCTGGATTACTTCGGGTATCGTGGTTCCAATTCCAGTCGCTCCTACCAATCTGATCGCATATGCTTCCTCTCAAGATGAAATTACTCTTGAATGGACAGACAATGAGTCTGGCAATGCAGGGTACTTAATTGAGTGGGCAGACGATTATGACTTTACCAATCAAGTTGGTTCAGTGACTGTCGGTGATGTAACCACTCATGTAGAAAATTTTGGTGCTGATCAAGGCTATTTCTTCCGAGTTACTGCCATAAATGGAGCTGAAGATGCTTCTAGTGTTTCTGATATAGAGTTCGCCAGAACAGATGCTTTTGCTGGATATGCGATGCAGTTCGATGGTGCCAATGACTATCTTGCAATGGGTCCTGCAAGTGACCTACAAATTACAGGAGCATTAACCTATGAGTTTTGGATCAATACTACTGCAACTTCTGGATTCATTGTAGGAAGAAGAGATAGTGATGCTGCTGCTGGTATTGCATCAGATGTGGAAATGCTTTCGGATGGCACAATGTTCTTTATTGTGAATGATGGAGTGTCAACCTCTACTTCAGTCATCGGGAATACTTCCGTCAATGATGGGGCTTGGCACCATGTAGCTGTAGTATTCTCACCCACTACGTATATTCGGATTTATGTGGACGGAGTGCAAGATGCAGAAACAACAACAAGCGTTTTCTCTACGCTTAATGCTGCGAATTTACAATTCCATGTGGGTTACAGACATTCAACTACTCCTAATCTATTTGCAGGAACACTTGATGAAATTAAAGTTTGGGACTTTGCTAAAGAGGACTTTTCAGATAGATTCAGTTATGCTGAAGGCAATGAATCAAATCTTGTAGCCTATTATTCATTAGAGGAAAATGGTGGATCCTTTGTTGTAGATAGAAGTACGAATGTAAGTGACGGAGATATTATTGGTGCTCCGGGATTTGTGGGAAGCACTATCCCAGTTGCTCCTTCTATTGCTCAAGGAACAATAACTGATAATACAGATTGTGCGGTATCAAATGGGTCAATTGAATTGACTGGATTAATACCAAGTACATTATATGATATCAATTTTGATCAAGATGCATCTCCCATTACTCAAACAGGGATTACTTCTGATGGCTCTGGTAATCTAGTTATTGCTGGAATTGCTGCAGGTGACTATACGAACATCCAAGTGGATTTTAACGGAGCATTGTCTAATATATTAGCAGGGCCTGTCACTATTTCTGATGATCTTGATTTACCAGTGATTTCATCTTCATTTTTGGACAACACATTCTGCGTAGGTGCAGATGGTAGTGCAACAGCCACAGCTACAACATCAGGAGGGGAGCCATCGAGCTATACATTCACATGGTACTCAGGAGTCTCTGCTTTACCTGGCAATGAAGTAGCCGGTCCAACAGTTATAGATGGAGCGACAGGGTTAACTGCTACTGGATTGACATCAGGGAATTACACAGTTGAGGTAGTCAATGACGATACGGGATGTTCCACCATAGAAACATTAACTATTGCGGATAATTTTGACATTCCAGTTA
Source organism: uncultured Roseivirgaceae bacterium (assembly GCA_964352725.1). Classification (GTDB taxonomy): domain Bacteria; phylum Bacteroidota; class Bacteroidia; order Cytophagales; family Cyclobacteriaceae; genus Ekhidna. The sequence continues at coordinate 366 of CAYGTD010000361.1, read as the reverse complement.
TCACAGCTGTTTCAGTCACATTAACAGATGAGAGTACACCAGGAGCTAATGATGGTTCAATCGATGCAACGGGTGCAGTATCAGGTGGAAGTGGAAGTTATCAATATGACTGGTTTACAGATGCTGGACTTACTACCCCCGCAGGATCAGGAGTAACCCTTATTAACTTAAGTCCAGGAACTTATTACTTACAGGTTACAGATTTGACAAATGGATGTCTACCAGCATCGGAATCGTTTGTTATAAATGCAGGAATATGTGATAATCCAGTGATTTCATCTTCATTTTTGGACAACACATTCTGCGTAGGCGCAGATGGTAGTGCAACAGCCACAGCTACAACATCAGGAGGGGAGCCATCGAGCT
>CAYGTD010000360.1:0-3507 GCA_964352725.1 uncultured Roseivirgaceae bacterium | reverse complement strand
GCAGATATGGTTGAAGAAGCTAAGAACTACCCTTATGCGCAAATGGCAAAGTTTGGTTGGGTTGAAGATGCTAAAGATGAAGTTGAAAGAGTTAAAAATCTCCTTATTTTTTTTGGTGTCACAGTCTTTAAAAATATCCATGAAGAGAAATTACTTAAAGGAGTGAATTTCAGAGTTTCTGAGAAAAAAACTTGTCTCATACCTTCCATGGCTGCTTGGTTGAGACAAGGTGTAATTGAAGGTAGAAAAGTGAATGCGAGTGAGTATACTCAAAAGAAATTGAAGGCAGCAATACCTGAAATAAGACAGATGTCACTCATTACTGACCCTGAAGAAATGCTTAAGAAGTTAGGCGACAAGCTTGCTGATTGCGGTGTGGTTTTTGTTTTGACTAAAAACTTAACTAATACACCCATCAATGGTGCTACTAGATGGATAAATAAAAATCCACTTCTGCAAATGACCATAAGAAATGCATGGGTTGATATATTCTGGTTTACTTTGTTCCATGAGATTGGACATGTACTACAGACAGGCAAGTCTGATTTTAATATTGATATTAATAATGGAATAGGTATCAGAAATCAAGCGGAAGAGGATGCTGACAAGTTTTCTCAAGAAACATTAATTCCAGATACTCAATATTATAAAAAGTTAGTCGAGTTTATAAAAACTAATGGCACATTTGGAAAGAGCAAAGATGCTGTAGTGTTTTTTGCGAAACAGATTGATATACATCCGGGTGTAGTCGTTGGGAGACTTCAGCATGAGGGCGTCATTGGAAGAAATCAATTTAATGACCTTAGAGTTAGGTATTCCTGGAAATAAATATATGACACCAGACCCAGTAACAACACTAACTGCCGCAATTGAAGCCTCATCAAAAGTTGCAGCTAATCCAACTTTTATGACTGTTATTGATAAGTGGTCAGGTTTTAAACTAAGCGAATGGAATGCTCAGGGTGATGTTATTAAACAACAAATAAAGGATGGATATGAAGAAGCTAAGAGGAATGGTCTTGGAATACAGTATGCTTCTGCGTTTAGACAAGAAGGCAATCTGTTAAATGTAGCAGCCAAAGCTTCAAAGTATGTAAAGGATGGTTTTCAGAGAGAGGTAGAGCTCGAGGAAGATGTGTTTTGGAACTTACTAGATCATTCTAAGACAATTTCAGATGAAGAGGTGCAAGATCTAGTGGCTCGTATTATCGCTGGAGAATATAATGAACAAGGTACTTATTCAATGAGTACCTTGCAGGTACTCAAATCCTTAGGGAAAAACGAGTTATCTCTTCTTGAAAAGGTAGGCTCCTTAATGATGGAGGGTGCACAAATACCTGCATTAGTTTTTCAGATAAGAGAAGGTTTTAATAATTTGTTGAACGAAATTGGTGTGAGCTATATTCAGTTCCAGGAATTGCAGAGCCTAGGATTGATACATAATAATAAGCTGGCCACTCAACTAACAACAGAAGTATTTCCTAAGATTAAATTCGAGTATTTTTCAAACGCTATTATTTTAGAAAGAGAAGAGAACTGCCCTGCACAAATCAGTACACCTCAGTTTTATGAGCTAACGAGTGTGGGTAAGCAAATAATGAGACATCTTCACCCTAAAGAGAATTCGTTCTACTTAAAATGGTTAACTGATAACTTTAAGTTACCTCACTATAAATAGTAATCATGCGAGGTAAAAAACGAACTAAGGAAGAGAGGTACGAACTTTTCTCAGTACTTGAGGGCTATTTGGAAATGGGCTTTTCACTCAAAAAAGCCTGTAGTTTAGCCGATGTTCCGTATTCAACAGTTCGAGACATCACTTCTCTTTACAAGCCACTTCGTTCTTATACGAGTGCTTTGCAGAACAAGGTAAATGTCACTGCTAGAGCCACTGTAATCGCTTCTATCGAGAAGGGTAATGTAAACGATGCTAAGTGGTGGCTTGATAGGTTTGATCATCCTGAGCCTCAAATATCAGCAGTGTATGGAGGTGAAAAAGAAATGGAGCTTACTTATCTGGAAGCGAAAGCAGATCATCCAGAAGGAATAAGTGTTGAAAGTCTTCTTAAGTAAGTCTGTATGGATATAAAAACTAGATCAGAACTAAAAGTAATACTTGATAGTAAGTTAGCCCCAGACAAGAAAGATCAGGAAGAGTTTTATAGATATGCCATTTACGCCCGAAAATCTACTGACGCAGAAGATAAACAAGAGCGTTCGCTCGGCGATCAGTTAGCTGACTGTAAAGACAAGGCTCTAAAAGAAGGACTTAGGGTGGTTAAAGTGTATGAAGAAAGTATGTCGGCAAAAGAGCCAGACATCAGACCAAAGTTTCGAGAGATGATGGAGGACTTACAGGCTGGTAAGTATGACGGTGTAATTGCATGGCATCCAAATCGCTTATCAAGAAACATGAAGGAAGCAGGGGAGGTGATTGATCTACTTGATAAACACATCATTAAAGACTTAAAGTTTGTTTCTTATACCCATACTAATGATGCTAGTGGAAAGATGCTGCTTGGTATTACCTTTGTTCTTTCAAAGCAATATTCCGATCAGTTGAGTGATGTTGTCCTGAGAGGCAATAGAAGAAGTATTGAAGATGGTAACTATATAAATAAGTCAAAGCATGGTTATAAGAAAAACCGTTATGGACAGTTAGAGCCTGATGGTAATAATTTCACCCTTATTGTTGAGGCATTTAAAATGAGATTACGAGGAGTGATCTTGGAAGAGATAGCCGATTATTTGAATAAGAATAATTACTCAAGACAGAATACAGCGATGGGTAAGAAGTATACCGCTCATATGCAGAAGGAAGCGGTACGAAGGTTTATGAAAGACCCTGTATACACAGGGCTAGTTTTGTATGGTCAAAATAAGACAGAAGACCTTGTCGAAAACTACGGTTTCATTCCTGCTGTAAGTGTTGAAGACTTTATGAAGATCAACGAGTTAGAGAAAAACTCAGATGTCATTAAGTTAGCTAAGAGTTTCAAGCGAGGGGGAACTGTTAAGTCTGACTTGCTAAGAAATATGGTCATTTGCTCAGGTTGTGGTGAGAGTAGATCGACAGGAATAACTAATAAGAAAACAAAAGATAAGGTTACTAAATACTTTTATTATCGATGTGAGACTGAGGGTTGCCCACTTGAACACAAAAGTACTAGAGCAAAAGTAGTGAGGGACTTTGCTATTGAGTATTTTAAAAGTAAACCTTTCTCTAACTTTGAAGCGTACGAGCATAACAAAGAAGAAATGAAGCGAATAAGTGCCTTGAGGATGAAAGAAACAAAAGAAGACCATAGACTAAAGAAGTCTGAGTTATCAAAGCTTGAAGAGAGGTTAATTGATTTAAAGTCAGCGATGGTGTTGGAGAAGGATGATCAGGTGAAGGAGTATCAAAAAGAAGACTTTCAAAAGACAACTGACAGGATTATTGATTTAAATGAGGCTATTGGTGAGTGCGAAAAGAAAATAGAGGCTGAAAAAGGGACAGTTTTGACG
>CAYGTD010000359.1:0-3515 GCA_964352725.1 uncultured Roseivirgaceae bacterium | reverse complement strand
ACCTCCGGGTTATGAATCCGACGCTCTAACCAACTGAGCTACCTCGCCATTATGTCAATCTAAATCTCAAATTTTAGGTGTTAACTTGAGACCCTTTGCTGAAAAGGAACGCAAATCTAAGAAAGATTTCTTTTCATGCAATTAGCTTGTCGAAATAGATTTTTTTTTTACCTTATCCAAAATTTAAAAAGTCATGGCAAAGAATCAATTTGTAGGAGAGTTTGAATTTAAGGCATCAAAAAAGATGCTCTTTCCTTATTTTAGTACAGCATCGGGTCTGGCTCAGTGGTTTGCCGATGATGTGAATATTAACAATGAAGATAAAGTTTACACTTTTATTTGGGATGGAGATGAGACTAAAGCCAAATTAACATCTAACAGAACTAATCATCATGTACGTTTTGATGTGATTGATGAGGAGGACGATGATCCAAACTTTTTTGAATTTAAAGTTGAGATGAACGAACTGACCCAGTCAGTATATGTCCGAATCACAGACTACTCAGAGATGGAGGATGAAGAAGCTCATGAGCTTTGGGAATCTTTAACTCATGATCTAAAAGAAATAGTTGGAGGTTAGTCTCTGGTATCTTTCTTGCTATCATCCATTTTTCTAATTTAGCATCTATATGAAGAAGTTGGATCAGTTGATGATCAAGTCCTTTTTGGGCCCATTTGTTTTAACCACAGTAGTATCCGATTTCATCCTACTCGTTCAATATTTACTTAAGTATTTTGACGATTTTGTTGGCAAAAATCTGGGAGGAGCTGTTTTTGCTGAGCTACTTTTCTATTTTTCTCTAAATATGCTTCAGGTAGCTTTGCCACTTGGAGTTCTAGTTTCCTCCCTGATGACATTTGGTAATTTGGGGGAACATTTTGAACTAACAGCCATAAAGGGTTCAGGTATTTCTCTATTGCGGATATTGCGTCCAATCTTCGTTTTTGTTTTTTTTCTATCAATAGGGGCATTCTTTTTTAATAATTATGCCATTCCTGCGGCAAATCTCAAAGCTTATAGTTTGCTATATGACATTAAACAGACCAAACCTGCCCTAGATATAAAAGAAGGTGCATTTTATAACGGAATTCCAGATTACAGTATAAAAGCGAATGATAAGCTCCCAGATGGGGAAACTTTATTAGATATTATCATTTATGATCACTCAGAAGGGAGAGGTAATAGGAATGTGATTTTAGCAGACTCAGGATTAATGTATACGATTCTGGATGATAGGTATTTGAAGTTGGAGTTGTTTGATGGTAATTATTATTCAGAGCAGTCCAAGGATAAAAGCGATGTAGATCAATTCTACAAGACGAATTACCATAAGATGGAATTAGTATTCAATCTTTCATCTTTTGATTTGAAAAGAAGAAAGGAGGAGTTGTTTCAAAATAATAGACAGATGAAAAATATCAGTGAGTTAACTCATGATATTGATTCATTCAAGGTAGCAATCAAAAAAACGAAGACCAATTTTAAAGCACAGTCAAATAGGTATTTCACTTATCATTTAAAATCAAAAAACCGAACAATAAAAGAAAATATTGAAGAAGCGGACTCCATTAAAACAAAAAGAGTCATTGAAGCATCATTTATAAAACTAGATTTTATTCAAGAAGTTGCCAAGAAGCGAAAGACTGATTTTACTTTTTCAAGCTGGTTTAATGTAAGCACTGATTCAATATCACTTGATAATAATGATAAGACGAATCAAACTCAAAGTATCGTTTCAAAAAACAATAAGAATAGGCTTGAATCTTCTATTAATAAATCAAATAAGAAAATATTGATTTCGGATGAATTTAACGGAAAACTAGATTTGACTCTTTTATCAAAAGATACACTCACTTTAATGTCCTTAGATAAGAATAGCGGTTTTGTTAATACTCCCAAATTGATCGTTCAGAATGCACTAAATAATGCCAGAAGCTTAAAAGTGAATATAAACACCGCAAAAATCCGAGTATATCAATTAAGTAAAGATCAAAATCTGTATACCATAGAAAAATTCAAGAAATATGCTCAAGCATTGGCATGCATACTTATGTTCATGGTAGGAGCTCCACTGGGAGCCATCATTAAAAAGGGAGGCTTAGGTATGCCAACTATTATAGCAATTATTTTCTTTATTATTTATTATGTTTTTACAAGCATTGGAGAAAAGTCTGCTAAAGAAGGAGCCATGAATCCATACTTCGCTGTATGGTTGTCAGATTTGGTTTTATTGCCGTTCGGATTGTTCTTTTTAAGGCAGGCAAGAGTAGACGCAAGGCTCTTCGATACCGACTTCTATAATATTTGGATAGAAAAGCTTAAACGAAGATTTGCTAGAAAAGGGAAAGAAGTCTAAATTTGCGCTTCAATTAATAGAGGTAGAAGAATTTAGAATGTATCTAACAAAAGAAAAAAAGGTAGAATTTTTCAAAGAGCACGGGAAGTCAGACGCTGACACTGGCTCTTCAGAAGCTCAAATAGCGTTATTCACGTATAGAATTAACCATTTGACTGATCATTTGAAAACACAAAAGAAAGATCATTCCTCAAGATTGGGTCTTTTGAAATTGGTGGGTAAACGTAGAAGACTACTTGATTACCTTATCAAAAACGATATTGAAAGATATCGTAGCATTATCGCTAAGCTTAATATCAGGAAGTAATTCCAAAAAATAAAAGGGAATCATAAATTTGGATTCCCTTTTTTTTATCAACCCAAGGGCTAAACGGGCTCTTGTTACACAATAATTATGATTAAACACACAATTAAGAACTTCCAGCTATCTGATGGAAGAGAAGTCTCTATTGAAACAGGGAAATTGGCTAAGCAAGCTGATGGATCAGTAGTAGTTAGAATGGGAGACGCAATGATACTGGCAACAGTGGTATCATCCAAGAATGCCAAAGAGGGAGTGGATTTTCTTCCACTATCTGTAGATTATCAAGAAAAATTTGCCGCTGCAGGAAAAATTCCTGGAGGCTTTTTGAAAAGAGAGGGAAGACTTTCTGATTATGAAGTCTTAATTTGTCGATTAGTCGATAGAGCGCTAAGACCATTATTTCCTTCAGATTATCATGCTGATACTCAAGTAGCTATTCAGCTAATGTCTGCTGATAAAGATGTAATGCCAGATGCTTTAGCAGCATTTGCAGCCTCTGCTGCTTTGTCTGTTTCCGATATACCATTTGCTGGACCAATATCAGAAGTAAGAGTAATCAAACTTGACGGAGAGTATAAAGTAAATCCAACTCCGGAAGAAATGACGAAAGCGACACTCGATTTGATTGTTGCTGGTACTGATGAAAATATTATGATGGTGGAAGGCGAGTCCAAAGAAGTGGATGAGTCTGAAATGCTAGAAGCTATCAAAATTGGACATAATGAAATCAAAATTCAATGTAAAGCTCAGAAAGAACTAGCAGAAGAAGTTGGGGCTACTGTCAAAAGAGAATTTGACCATGAGCCAAAGGATGAGGAACTTAAATCTTCTATGCACAAGCAGGTTTATGACAA
>CAYGTD010000358.1:0-3518 GCA_964352725.1 uncultured Roseivirgaceae bacterium | reverse complement strand
TCGGCAGCGCCGTATGCCAGTGCAAGTATTTTACCTATTTCTCATGCATACATTGCTATGATGGGTGCAGAAGGCTTAACTCAGGCGACCAAAGTAGCCATATTAAATGCAAATTATATTGCGGTAAGATTAAAAGATCATTATCCTGTTTTGTATGCCAATGACAAAGGAAGAAATGCGCATGAGTTGATTATCGACTGTCGAGGCTTTAAGAAAAATGGTGTTGAAGTAGAGGATATTGCTAAGCGATTGATTGACTATGGATTTCATGCTCCTACAGTTTCATTCCCAGTACCGGGTACTATGATGATAGAGCCAACAGAAAGTGAAGTGTTGAGTGAGTTGGATCGATTCTGTGACGCCATGATAGCGATTAGAAAAGAGGTACAAGAGGTGATTGATGGGGTGGCAGATGCAAAAGATAACCCGTTGAAAAATGCACCTCACTCCTATAAAGTATTGATGGCAGATGAATGGAAATATTCGTACTCAAGAGAGAAAGCAGGTTTCCCTGCACCTTATGTGAGAGAAAATAAATTCTGGCCTTCTGTGAGCCGAGTAGATAGTGCGTATGGTGATAGAAACTTGGTGTGTAGCTGCTTGCCAGTGGAGGAGTATGCCGAGGCTTAAGGATTAATTACAAAACCTTACTTCAAACCTTCCTTCGACAGAGTTTTCATCATCTAGTATAGCTTGGATGTATCCAAACATTGTGGAGTTATCAATTAGATAGATTTCCATAAATCCATTGGTAATGACAAACTCTGTCGAAGTGGTTGTATGCATTCTTACAACTACTTGGTTGGGGTCAATCAAAACATTGCTGAAGGAAAAACTTCCTTCCGAAGGCCTGAAAACTGCGGAAAGATGTGGTTGTGATGGATTGGGAGCAGAGCATGGATCTGCCCCTGGTTCTTCAGAAGAGAGAAATTTTATTTGATAATCAAAACCTCCAGAAAAGTTGTAAGCGTTTGCCTTATCTGAATTCCATTCTCTATTACTAATTGTTCCTTCTAGTACTTTATCTGGTAGATTTATATCATTATTACCACAACTTGAAAGTGAGATAATGAAACTACATAAGGTGAGAAGCACAATCAAATAACTGAAAGTTTTCTTAGCTTTAGCATTTACTCTCTTATAAAATTGGACAATGAAAAAGGCATTCATCATATTTCTTGGAGTTGTGATTGTAATCGGAGTATTGGTTGCAAATATCCTTATTACTACTGGTTTTTTCCGTGAAATAAATAACTCTGATGACTATGAAGTTATTGCTGAAATCCCCATGAAGGGTGCAGAAGATTTTACGATCGACTACAAGGCTGGCTTTATGATCATCTCACAGGATGACAGAGCTGCTAGAATTACTGGAGGAGGAAGAATTGGAAATCTCTACTATTTGGACCTCAACTCAGACACCTTTGAGCCCATAAACCTAACGCCAAAATTGACGATTCCATTTTTTCCTCATGGATTAAGTTTATTGAAATTGGATTCTGCTCGTTATCAAGTTTTAGTAATAAATCATGCAAGGAAGCACACGATTGAAAAATTCGAGTTGTTTGGAGATAGCTTAGTTCACGTTCAAACATTGGAAGATGAAGCAATGATCAGCCCCAACGATGTAGTGGCAATAGATGAAGATAGATTTTACTTCTCCAATGATCATGGCTACTCGAGCAAGATGGGCTTATTTTTTGAAAACTATTTAGGATTGAGAGTTTCTAATGTTATGCTATATGATGGTGAAGAATACAAAAAAGTGGCTGATGGAATAGCCTATGCCAATGGGATCAATATTTCACCAGATAGGAGTCAAGTACTCTTATCCTCTCCAAGAGGATTTGCTGTCAATTATTATGACATTGCTAGTGACTACACACTCACTTTGAATCGTAAGCTTGAAGTGGGAACAGGTGTAGATAACATAGAATTTGATCCACAAGGCAATATTTGGATAGGTTGCCACCCTAACTTATTGACTTTCGCTAGCTATGCCAAAGGAGGAAAAGAAATGGCACCATCTGAGATTATCAAAATATCATCAACTGATGAGATTACCTCGGTTTATGTGAACGATGGCTCGTTAGTTTCTGCGAGTAGTGTGGCTGCTCCCTACAATGACCTATTGTTTGTAGGCACTGTGATGGATGACAATTTGATGGTGCTGCGTAAGAAGTAGATCGTCACTGAAAGACAGCTAAAAGAACAGATTGCTTCGCTGTGCCTGCTGCAGCAGGCAGGCTCGCAAAGACGATCTAAATACATTATCCTTTTCTTAAATAGATATTTCCACTAATGGTTTCAAAATGTGATTCTTCACCACCTTTTTTGATTCTTGCTTTAAAGTTTTGACCAACTATTTGTCTAAGGCCTTCCTTTCCTTCTGGGTACTCTAATTCCACATTAGAGTATACTTCACCAGAGATGGTTTTTGCTCTAAAATCAAGCTCTGATTTGTCTGGAATTATAATGTCAATTTCCCCTGAGATTGTTTTCAGCTTCATAGAAGTTCCAAAGTATTCAAACTGATAATTTCCTGAAATGGTATTGGCTTTTACCTGCATGTTTTTTGGTAGGTAAACCGTGTAATAGATATTGGATGTGAAGCTGCAGTTGTTCCATTTACCGCTTTTATTTTTATCTATTTTCTTCCACATGTCGTCATCCATTTCTATGTAAATAGTGGATGATGTCTTCTCACTTTCTAATGTGAAAATGTCATTGTCTTCTCCTTCGTTGATCTCTACTTCCACCTCAACTAGGACTTCTTTTTTGTCCCATGTTTTGAAGGTAATGTCGTCTGCAAAATCGAACTCTAGGTCGAGAACAGACTGTCCTGTAACTGCAACAGATTCTGTTACTTTTTTCGGTTGTGCAAATACACCTAGTGTGACTGCACAAAATAGTATTGTTAATGCTTTCATATTATTGAGATTTTTTGAGTTTGTTAGGGCGTCAGGTTGAGTTGATCTAAATCTTACTTATTGCAAGAGCATTTCGACAAGCCCGCATGCGGTAGGCAGGCTCAATGAGACACATTATTTATCAATTGCTTTCAATTAGCCTTTCTCACATATACGTCTCCACTGATACTTCTCAGCGAAACCTCTACGCCACCACCATTCAGTTTACCGGTTGCATTTTGACCACCAGCTCTTCTAAGGTTTGTTTCATCACCAAAATCAAACTCGAACCCTGTATAAACACCTCCTGAAATCGTACTCATCTTGAAGGTGCCTTTCACAGAAGCGGGCATAGTGACGTCTATATCTCCACTGGTTGATGTTAAAGAGGATGGAGAGGATTGGGATAAAGATGAGAATGTTACTTCCAAATCCGAACTTAGTGTATGAGCTACTATTGGACCAGTTACATCAATGAATTTTAAATCGCCAACTTGACTTTTGGCCTCTACTTCACCTGCCATTCTTTTGATAATGACATCACCTGCTTGCCAGCTATTGTAGTCTAATTTTAACATAATGCTTTTCGGTAAGTATATGATGTACTTC
>CAYGTD010000357.1:0-3529 GCA_964352725.1 uncultured Roseivirgaceae bacterium | reverse complement strand
ATCCTGATGGCGAACGAAGTAGCAGGTCTGCGAACCCCTGATATGGATCCGGATTATGAGGGGTTGTGAAACTTGGAAATTAATTAGTTGCTCCCTTCCTTAAAAACAGCTCTTTTAAAATCAGAGGATTTAGTTGCCATCGTTCCAGAGAGGACTAGATGGGAAAATAAGCGATAGCAACCCCGAAGGGTTGTTAATAGGTTTTGTCAGCTGCCTTTATCTTCTATATCCTTGTATTTCAGTTTTTAAATAGGCAAGGGAATTTAGATTAGATTCTTTTGATAATTTATATGTTAAAGACTCAATGCTTAATTGGTTAATCAGACCTGCTTTTTCTAGTTGATGTTTGATTACATTGATTAGATACTTCCCAGGTATATTTTTTAAAGCATTATCCAATGACCTAAAATGTTTTTTGAATTCTAGATGTTTTGAGTTAAGTGTATATCTGCCGTCTTGCGCCTTTAATAATTGCTCAGTTTCATTGAGATATGTTGGTAGAAATGTGTTTTTAATTATTGGTGGATGAACATCCATATCAAAATCTCTTGAGGGATTTATGCCAAAATATTCTTTGCCAAGAGAATATTTTTGAATAACTATGAACGTGCAGGTTAAATCTGAGAGAATCAATTTGCATTGTTGAAGTTTAGAATTTAAATCAAAAAGTACTGCAATATCAGCATCCTTTAGCTTAGGGCTTTTTTCTCTGATAATTTCAAATAATCCTGTTTCTTCAACAAAGAAATTTTCAATAGAATACTTATTCAAATAAAAGACATTCTCTAATTCTTCCTTTGTTCCCAAAATATCTTCAAAATCAATATCTGCGATGTAAATTTTGGATTTATCTCCGGTATTATTTCTTGCATGATTTTTCAAGTTGGTTTTACCGTTTAAAGGAAATATTCTATCAAACTGCACATCGCTAAACAACCGACTTAAAACATTAAAATATAGGTGTTCTTGTTCTGTGTCTTCAACGTAAAAAAAAACATCATTAAATTGAGCATAGAAGACATCCTGCCCAGCTAAAAATGAATCCGTTAATTCAGGGAATCCGCTATCCATAATTACGCATTATAAGGTAACAGAGTGATAGCCTTATCCTTCTTTTTATTAGCTAGAATAGGAGAGTGTGTAGCCAGTAATAATTGAGTCGAATCAGGAGTTATTTTTTCTAGTTTTTCCAGAAAGTCCTCTTGCCATTTGATGTGCAATGAAAGTTCTGGTTCATCGATGATAAATACTTTCCCATCAGTACTATTGAAAGCTATATAAGTAAATAGAATGAGTATTTGTTGCTCTCCAGATGAAAGGAATTTAATATCCTTATATTTAGTAACAGCACTGCCATTTTTATCTAGGTTATTGAAAGTAATTTCTGAAGTGTCTTCTTTGAAAAGTATTTTTTTTGCAGAATCTTTGAAGAAGTGGTTCAATGTGTCAAGATAGGTTTGTATTTCTTCCATTGCCTTCACTGAAAGACTTTCGAATTTTTCAAATTCCTTAAGAAGGTTTCTAATTTTAACAAACTGGTTAGCATTCAGACCATAAAGTAATTTTACACTTTCGTCATTTGGGGTTGATTGATATTTTTTAGTAATTACCTTTAGTTGTGAAAAGTAATTAGTAATTGTTTCAGATTCTTTTGGGGTTAAAATATTTTCTTCAAAGTTTTTGAAATACTCATTTACACGACTCTCAGCTTGTTCAATTTGAGCTAGATTTAGTTTATACCTTATACCCGCAGATAAACTATCAAGAGTTATGCTTCCATCAAACGCTGAAATCATTAGATGATTTTTTAAAGAATTGGTTAAATTCAAAACACGATTCTTACGTTTCCTATATTCTACATTAATTATCTCTTTAACCCTTTCCACTGGCGATTTGCTATTTCCAGGTTTCTTTCGTCTAACTCGTGTTCTTTGGTCATCGTCATAATAGATCGCATCTTCTGATTCTTCTGCGTATAGGTTTCTGTCTAGCCCAATTATAGTAGGGGCAGGAAAAGATGAAACTAATTCCCATGTATTCTTTTCCTTAGCATCGGGCCCTAAACCCTTATAGCCTTCTAGCAGATTACTTCTTAAGGATTCATCATTTTGTATGTCCTTTGGGTGCTTTACAAGTCTTACTATTAGGGGGTTGTATTCTTCTAATTTGGTTTTAACTTTATAATGAAAAGTTGATTTATTGTGCTTGCAAATGATTTCGTAATCTTTATTTTTGAATGAAAACCACAGGGTGATTGTTTTGAATTCAGTGATACACAAATGCGGCAATGATGGTCTTATAATCCAATTGATAACATTTAGGATACTTGTTTTACCAGCACCATTAATTCCTACCAATAAGGTTAAGTCTGAATTGAATTTAATGTCCTTATCAATATAGCCGTGAAGCTTTTCTATTTTCAATCTCTTTATTTCCATTGTATTTAATTGTAATTGCATCTAACGCCAAGCTAGCAGGAGTGCGCCCCGAGCTTAGCAGAAAGCACTAAACTAATGAATCTGCCGGTGCTCACAAAGTATCTAGAAAGCACTGCGCTAAGAAGATGAAAAATCCTACGAGCTGAGTCTTGTAGAAAGCACCGACCTTTCTCAGCGGAAGATTCATGGTGATGTTCGCACTAAAGTCGGCAAATAGGTAGTTGGCGCATTCGTGCTAGCGATTGTTAGATGCTTTCATAAGCTTTACAGTCAATCCGAACAAAATCGGATTTTCACTAAGCCTGGTTTTTGAATGAATATCATTGGTGTAAAACGCAATATGAGGGTTCAAATGAATTGTTAGGCTATTGTTTAAGTTGTTGGAGATGTCAATGCCGGTTATTAGCCTAGAGTAATAGCCTTTGTAAGAAATTGGTTGAATAGTAAAAAAACTGCCGGAATCAGAATAAGATCTTTGATCTTCAGTGTTCAGGAACCCCAGATAAAACGAATTTACAAATTTAGAACTAATAGAGAATTTCCAGTCAGATATGGAAAACATCTTAGATACAATTCCAATTGGTATTTCTAAATAATCATAATTTAGTGACTTGTCTTCATCAAAGTTTGGTTGAAAATTAAAGCGATCAACTTGACGTTCCTTGATGGTATTAACGGAGTACATTATATCCAAATGAATGCCGAAATTGTCGGACAATTTACAAAGTCCTGAAAATCCAATAGCGAAATTAAAATTTGATTCATAATTGAAAATTTGATTGTCCTCATTGATGTTGCCATATGATTTCATGTGAGGTTCAAATACAACTCCGTAACTCATTTTGTCTTGAGCTTTTGAATTCCATGCCGCTAATGCCAAAATCAAAAATAATTGTGCTTTCTTCTTCATATCCTAAGTAACGTTTCAAAAAATGTTCGAAATTGAGCTTTAAAGGCACTTTTCAATTTAGTAATTTCTTCCCCTGAAACGTTACCTGAAGTAATTATTTCAGGCACGCAAAAGGGGGAATTGCATCTAACGATCAGCTATCGGTTGTATGCCCACAGCTTGTAAAGAGCACAATCTAGTG
>CAYGTD010000356.1:0-3530 GCA_964352725.1 uncultured Roseivirgaceae bacterium | reverse complement strand
TCAAAAAAATACTTCTTGAGCCACCCGATACGTATTTGCATGAGCTTCCAATATGATTTTGATGTCTTCAGAGTATCCACCCCCCATAGAAGCCACGATGGGAAGATTGTGGAGCTTGGCTTGAGAGATGACCAATTCATCACGTTTTTTGCATCCTTCTATGGTCATGCCCAATCTTCCAAGTTTATCGCTCTCCAATACATCCACACCAGATAAGAAGAAGAGAAAATCAGGCTGTACTTTGTCCAGAAGTTTTTTGATATGATAGTCAAGTAGCTTAAGGTATTCTTTGTCTCCTGTGCCATCCGGAAGAGGTACATCCAAATCAGATATTTCCTTTTTCATGGGATAGTTCTTTTCACCATGCATGCTGAAGGTGAATACACGTGATTCGTGTTGGAATATTTCGGCAGTGCCATTGCCCTGATGTACATCCACATCTACAATCAGAATCTGCTTAGCAAGTTGATTGTCAAGTAAGTATTGAGCTGCAATTGCCTGATCATTGAGCAAGCAAAATCCCTCTGCATGATCGGAATAAGCATGATGTGTTCCTCCAGCAATGTTCATCGCCATTCCATGTTCCATGGCAAAATGAGCACACTGTATGGTACCTGCATTAATCACTCGTTCTCTATTCACCAGACCGCTAGATAAAGGGAAGCCACTTTTCCTTTCCTCGGATTTTGAAAGCTTAAGGTGCTTTAGTTTTTCCCAGTATTCAGCCGTATGGACGGACAATATTTCTTGCTCAGTAAGCATGCGAGGAGCGAAAAAATGATGTTTCGTTACTGTGCCTTCATGCACAAGTTGTTGTGGGAGAAGATCATATTTCTCCATAGGGAAACGGTGCTTAGGGGGTAGCGGATGGTTATAGATGGGTGACCATGCGATTTTGAGCATGGAAATAAAACTCCTAAGCTACTAGATTAGTTTGCATGAATAATTTAATTCACCTCAAATGCTAATCAATGACATCCTATCTTCGCGATCCTTATTTTGAATCTTGACTTTGCACGCAGTAAAGCATACAACACTTTCCAATCAATGAATACGCATCAACAAATAGTAGCTGAAATAGAAGCTGCATCGCATATCGTTATCACAGCTCATAAATCTGCTGATGGTGACTCTGTAGGTAGTTCTTTGGGATTATTTCATTTCATCAAAAAACTAGGCAAGGAGGCAGTGATTTGTCATCCAGATGCTGCGCCAGATTTCTTGAATTTTTTAGGTACGTCTTCTATACAATTGATGAGCGACGATCCAGAGAAGGTAACTTCTTCCTTCAAGCAAGCAGACTTGATTTTTTGCCTAGACTATAATGGAACTGATCGGGTAGGTAAGGAAATGCAAGAGCTACTGGAAACTACTTCATGTAAAAAGATCATGATTGATCATCATTTAGATCCACAAGATTTTGCAACAATCACACTTTCTGATACCTCAGCTTCTTCCACTGCGCAACTGATTGTAGAGGTTATAAACCAATCAGGACAAATAAGGTTCCTGGATGAAACGGTAGGAACGCCATTGTATTTGGGCATCATGACCGATACAGGTAGTTTTCGCTTCTCTTCTGTAAACGAGCGTACACATCTGGCTTTAGCCAAACTTCTGAAAGCGGGTGTGCAACATCACTTGGTGCATGAAGAGCTCAACGATAATAATACGGAAAGTCGTTTGCGTCTGCAGGGCTTTGCGATGAGTGAAAAAATGGAAATTATGGATTCATATCATGTCGCTATCATTGCTATGTCAAAAGAAGAGTTGGCTAAGTATCAATATCAAAAAGGAGACACTGATGGATTGGCTAATCTTTCATTATGTATCAAAGGCATGAAAGCTGCCATTATCTTCAGCGTGGGTGATGGAATCATGAAAATTTCGTTCCGATCTAAAGGGAAAGAAAATCCAGTAAATATGTTGGCTGCAGATCATTTTGATGGAGGCGGACATGCTAATGCTGCTGGAGGAATGAGTAATTTATCGGTGGAAGAAACATTGACAAAAATTAAAGGTTTGATACCTCGCTATTTTTCTCTCAATTAATCTCAAAAGCTTGTTTATATTCCATTCACCAAACTAAATATGTAACATTGCGGTTTGGAGTACCATGATTAAAATCATTCGGAGATATTATCCTTTTATACCTATTGTAGGTATGGCACTTTATCTGGTGGTGTTCGTTCTTTCGGCGATGGATTATCCCGGAGGATCTGAAAATGTACCATCAGCCATTGGATATAGTTTTTTTCATAACTTTTTGTGTGACGTGATGGATCCCATAACTCTCGGAGGAGTGCTTAATCCTGCCCGAGCACTTGCCACCGTTTCACATTTAATACTGAGCGTAACTATGATTGCTTTCTTTTATTTGCTTCCGGAAATTTTCTCTTGGAGTAATCGAAATACCACCATTATGAGATTCATGGGCATGTTGACTATGACGGTCTTTGTTTTTATGTACACGCCCTTTCACGATGAAATTGTAACAGCTACAGGAGTATTAGGAACGGTGGCTTTGGTTCCATTTTTCATAGAAATGAGAAAATACCCCAACGGACTGTTGAAGACGTTGGCTTACACATGCTTTGCATTGAGTATAATTGTTTTCTTCATCTTCGAAACTAGAATGGGGTACTATTACCTCCCTTTTCTTCAAAAAATAACTTTCTTCTTTGATGCTTGGTGGGTGATTTGGGTGAGTGTCATTGTATTCAAAAAGGAACAAAATTTAGCACTGCAGAGCGTTAATTCTTGACCTGAAGGTAATAGCAGAGTAACAAAAAAGGCAATAATGAATTTCAATATTGCCTTTATTAATGACTATGTTTTTCTGACTAGTATTCTTAAGTCATTGGTTCTGTTTTCTTTTCGTAATCAGTATAGCCTTTTTTACCAGGTGTGTAAAAGGTGTCACCATCCGCTTCTGATAAAGGCACTCCTTGCGCAAATCGCTCGACTAAATCTGGATTGGCTATAAATGGGACTCCAAAAGCAACCATGTCTGCATCTCCATCCTCAATCACTTTATTCCCCTTTTCTTGGTCGAATCCTGCATTGATAATCAATGTTCCATTGTAAATAGGACGATATCTTTTTGCTATTTGAGTTTCAGCATATGCTATATCAGATACATCATTGAAAGGCTCTGATAAATGTAAATAAGCTAAATCGTACTCATTGAGTTTGCCAATGATGTAGTCAAATGTTGGAATAGTCTCTTCATCCATGGTCATTCCAAAAATGCCATTCAATGAAGGATTAAGTCGTAAACCTACTTTTTGAATAGGGATCTCTTTTTGTATCGCTTCTATGATTTCAAATAGAATTCTTCCTCTATTCTCGATACTTCCACCATACTCATCTGTACGATGGTTAGATGTTGCATTGAAAAATTGATGCAGAAGATATCCATTCGAAGAATGAATCTCCACACCATCAAATCCTGCCTTTACCGCATTTTTTGTGGCGTTGGCAAAATCGTTAATCGTGCGCTGAATATCCTCCTTGCTCATTTCTTTAGG
>CAYGTD010000355.1:0-3534 GCA_964352725.1 uncultured Roseivirgaceae bacterium | reverse complement strand
CCAGGACTAGTGAAAGTGGAGGATACAGAATGACAAAAAGTGTTTCGATCTCTGAATATTACACGTATGGAAAGTTTTTTAAAATCAACTTAAAAAATGGTAGCATAAGTGAGCCATTAATGATTGATGATGAGATAACAGTGGGTTATGATCCGCTTTATGTTTCAGATGATGGCACGGCTTTCATACATGGATATGATGGCAAGAACTACAAAATGACGACAGTCAAATAATCAAATTGTTCTCATTATCCTCAACTAAATCAGCTCCTATTTGGCTTTGAGAACTATTGATGGAGCGACCTCCCAGCACTAGTGCTGGGAGTATTTTATCAAACTAACAATTTCATAAAAAATGAATAATAGTAATATGAAAAAGCTGTCCCTTTTTGCACTCACTATGAGCCTCATATCTATAGCACATGGACAAATCAATTATACTGTAGATGAAGCAAATGCGATTAAATGGGAAAATTTTGCTCATGCTGAAGTATCATCTCACTTACTTGGAACTACTGGATTGGGTTTTAGCGCAGGGGCTCAAGCGCAGTATAAGTTCTCACTTCTTCCTGTTACGCTGGCTGGAAGATTCCGCTATGAAGCGTTTGGACTAGCCTCGGTTGAACAGCAAGGAGAGGCCTATGGACCATCACGAAATCTTGAATTGGCAGCCATGATCCCAATTATTCCAGGAAGAAGTAAGCCAAGTAAAGTTAAAGTGACCACTCTTTATGAGGCATCTAACACAAGTACGTATGAAGAGTATTTCTATGCAAACGGTGAAAAGAAAAATGAACTCTTGGCTAGACTGGGTCTATTTAGGTACTGGACAAAAGGTAGTTTTTCATCTTCGGGAGTAGCAGCTGGAGTGACTTTTAGAATGCGTAAACATGTGGACGTATCATTAAGTAATGAGGAGGGTTATCACCGTGAAGTTTTTAGCAATAAGCAACTATACGCTGATATATTGTATGCTCCTATCATTGACAGCTTTTACGCAGAAGGAGAAGACTTCACATTGGGAGGAAGGGTAGGTTTCTTGCGTGCAGCAAGTAGCGGTGCTAACTATTATACGGAATTAGAATTTCGGCCTGGCATTATAGCGACACTCACCTTTGGCTTACTGTTTGGATGGGAAAGGTTATAGAAATTATCAATTATTTGCCAATGAGTTTTAGGAAGATTAAAAACTCATTGGCTTTGGTTCTTATACTTTTTTTGAATTAGCTCTAAAGTAGTAGGACTCAGAATTCCTTTTGAAACATTTAAAAGGCTTCTCTCATTCCTACGTAAAAGCCAGTTTGACCACCGCTGGATATGCCAAAATCAAATCTGAAATTCAGTTTTTGCTCAGGCAAGACAGCAAATCGGATTCCGGTTCCTAGAACGTATTTAAATTCAGATAATTCAAAATCATCGATTTTACTTGCCACATCTCCCATTCCTGCAAAAGCGACCATCCCGAATCTTCCAATAATGTTCCTTCGATATTCGAGTTGACTAAATATTGCTTGTTCATCTCTGTATAGGCTGGCATTTGCTATGCCACGTAATCGGCTATCACCTCCAAGCTGAGGTAAATTGTAAAAAGGAATGTCACTTCCAAAATTGAGTCTGGTATTAAACTGCCATGCGAAAATGTGTTTTTCATTCTTGCTGCTGAAGTACTTCCTAATGTCAAAGGTGTAGCTCGTATAATCAAAATCTCCTAATTTGTTGAATAGGGTTTGAAGCGTAATAAAAGAGCCTTTCGTAGGATAAATGACATTATTTCGCGTTTCAAATTTGATGGCAGGGCCAAGCCCATAATTACCTCCACCCATGTCACCAATTAAATTGTCTGAAACTAATAGCCCATTCGCTTTTGTGTCTTTGATACGTGTTTCTCTAAAATGAAATGCTAAACCAACAAAAGAAGAGGAGTTTAATGGGAGATAAAACTGACCTTGCAGTTGCGCAAAGAGATTGGTATAGCTTTCATTGACATCAGGATCATTATCATTTCCAATTCCAAAATAGGTATCGGGAAAGTTGAAAAAGCTAGGAGAGACATTTAGATTATTTCCGTTACTAAAATAGTAGTCCAGATTGAACTCACTTAAAATTTGATTCTTGAAGGTATACAGGAAAAAAGGAGTAAAAGATGACTGCCTTACGAAATCACTTTGAGACGCATCTTGACTTTTTAAAGCCCAAACACCCACTAGTCCTATTTGAAAGCTAGTCTCAGGCTGGTAGCCAAACGCTGGATAAATCACGAATGATCTCCTCCCTTCTGATAAATCTGTTTGCTGTGCCAAAGTAGCCAGAGGAAGTAGACAAAAAAGTATTAATGAAAGGCGAGACATAGTACTAGACTTTTATATTATTTGCTAAAATCACTTTTTCTCATACGATGAATGAAGATGTTAGTTTATGGAGGGTAACATTTTGCTATTTTTCAAAGCTGTCCAAGTAGCATAAAGGATAGGTCTCCGTAGTATCACGAAAATGATTAGAGCGGCAAACCACCCCGTTACATGAAGGTATTCTCCCAGTTTGCCAGCTCCTTTAAGCAGGAATAGGCGAGTATTTTTCAAGTATCAATTTAGAAAAGTAGCTAAACAGGATAACATTTTTCAAATAATGTCGTTTCATTGATATATCAATAATTAACAAATCAATTTTTTTTATGAAAACATTACTCGGATTATTAGCGACAATGATGGTTGCCGCGGCATGCGGACAAACCAAATCAAACCCTGAGATTTCAAAAGTACTAATGGAGTATTCCTCTGCTGGAGATCAACAAAAAGTTGAGAGGCTTTCATCTACACTGCACGATCAATACCGATTGGTTTGGCATGGAGGAAAAGATGCCCCCTTTATTGTAGATAAAGCTGGATTTCTAGCTCAATTTGAAAAGAAAGAATGGGGAGGAGATCAACGAAAAGTGACGGTGGAATCGATCGAAGTATTTGATGGGTTCAATGCCACTGCTAAGGTGATTTTGGACGGAGAAAAAGCGCAAATGCGATCGCTATTTACTTTGATCAAAGTAGGAGATGACTGGAAAGTGATTGGGGAATTAGTAAATGCTACATTTAAGTAAACACTATTCTTTGAATGGAATAGTCCCCTCCTGGAAGGGGTGGGGGTGGGTTTTATTATATCAATGGCTACATTAGCTTCCTATAGAGGATTAGATTAAAATGAGAGAAGAAGATAAAAAATTGGACGAGGTTTATTTCTACTGGATGGAGCGAGCGATGAAAGCTCAGCGAAAAGCAAAGAATAAGCTGTTTCGTGAACTTGGCATCAAGATTACTTCTGATCAATGGATTATTTTGAAACGATTAAGTGAAGTACAAGCACAGACTCAGCGCGAACTTTCTGAATCCATCATAAAAGATCCCGCCTCTTTGACCAGAATTCTCGATTTATTAGAAAAAGAGAAGCTGATAGAAAGAAGAAGCGCCGATCGGAGGTCTTTTACGGTACACTTGACGAAGGATGGATCATCTCTGGTAGAAAGAATCATTCCTGAAGCAGTGAA
>CAYGTD010000354.1:0-3561 GCA_964352725.1 uncultured Roseivirgaceae bacterium | reverse complement strand
TGTTTGTTAACGTAGAGGTCTATATCATATTGTGTAGTTTGGGTTTGTAATAATTTTAGTTCGCAAGAATATAAAAAATAAACAATTCAGAAAAGCGAGATACTTATTTTTGCGTCCGCCGAACCGAATTCTTTTATTAGTGTTTCTTAGACAGGCATACCCCCAAAATGGTTGGAAAAATAGAAGATTTAGATCCTAAAGAATACATTATCATCAAAGGAGCAAAGGTGAATAACCTGAAAAACCTTGATGTAGCAATCCCTCGTGATAAACTTGTGGTAATTACAGGACTGTCTGGTTCTGGTAAATCTTCATTGGCATTTGATACTCTCTTTGCAGAAGGTCAGCGAAAGTATGTGGAGAGCTTAAGCTCATATGCGCGACAGTTCTTGGGTAGAATGGAAAAACCGGAGGTGGATTACATTAAAGGAGTGGCGCCAGCCATTGCTATAGAACAGAAAGTGAGCTCTCGAAATCCACGATCTACTGTGGGCACAACTACGGAGATTTATGATTACTTCAAATTGCTTTTTGCACGTATTGGTAAAACAATTTCTCCAGTTTCGGGAAAAGAAGTGCAGAAAGATACTGTCACGGATGTAGTTGATTTCATTCTTTCTCATGACGAAGGGAGTAAAGTAATGGTCACCACTCCATTGAAGCTAAAAGCTAAAAGATCGCTTGAAAAGGAGCTTCAAATCTTGATGAGCAAAGGATATACTCGTATTCTGATAGGTGATGAGGTGGCGTATATACAAGATATTCTCAAGGATAAAATAAAGCCAAAAGGGGAGGTCGAGATTTTAATCGACCGAGCAGTCGTTCAAAATGATGAAGCCACTCAATTCCGCCTGGCAGATTCTGTACAAACGGCATTTTTTGAGGGCGAGGGAGATAGCATTATCAATGTCATTGGGCATGGTAAAAAGAACTTTACTGATCGCTTTGAATTAGACGGCATTCTTTTTGAAGAACCAACAGTCAATTTTTTTAGCTTCAACAATCCTTATGGAGCTTGTAGAAAATGTGAAGGATTTGGAAGGATTTTAGGAATAGATCCTGACCTGGTTATGCCAGACAGAAACCTTTCCGTTTATGAAGGAGGAATTGCTCCCTGGAAAGGTGAGACCATGAAAATTTGGGCTGAACCTTTATTGAAGGATGGAATCAAGTTTGACTTCCCGATTCATCGGCCTATCGCTGAATTGACTAAAGAACAAATCGATCTTCTTTGGACTGGAAATAAATATTTTGAAGGATTGAACACTTTCTTCAAGCATTTGGAATCAAAGCTTCATAAGATTCAATACAGAGTAATGCTGTCGAGGTACAGGGGCAAAACGAGCTGCCCAGATTGCCGAGGAACAAAACTTAGAAAGGATGCTTCTTATGTAAAAATTGATGGGAACTCAATTCAAGATTTAGTTCTTCTGCCAATCAAAAAACTAATTCCATTCTTCGATGATTTAAAGCTCTCAAAAAATGATGAGAAAGTATCAAAGCGAATATTGGAAGAGATTAAAAACCGACTTTCCTACCTGAATCAAGTTGGCCTTGGTTATCTCACTTTGAATCGACTGACAAGCTCCTTATCAGGGGGAGAATTTCAACGAATTAAACTAGCTACCTCATTAGGAAGTGCCTTGGTAGGATCCATGTATATATTGGATGAGCCAAGTATTGGGCTTCACCCAAGAGACACAGATAGACTAATCGATGTGCTAAAAACATTGAGAGATGTCGGCAATACAGTGATTGTAGTAGAGCATGAGGAGAAGGTAATGGAGGCGGCAGATCAAATCATTGATATTGGTCCTGATGCAGGAATTTTTGGCGGAGAGTTAGTCTTCCAAGGAAAAATGAGTGACATCAATGGAAAAGTACAATCCTATACTACAAAGTATT
Organism: uncultured Roseivirgaceae bacterium; assembly: GCA_964352725.1. Lineage (GTDB taxonomy): Bacteria > Bacteroidota > Bacteroidia > Cytophagales > Cyclobacteriaceae > Ekhidna. The sequence goes on along the minus strand of CAYGTD010000354.1, from coordinate 1,656 downwards.
TGAGAGGCGAAGAAACCATTGCTGTGCCTGAGAGAAGGAGACCTTGGAGAACCTCTGTCTTAATCGAGGGCGCTAGAGAAAACAATCTCAAGAATATTGATGTAGAAATTCCACTTGGGGTGATGACAGTGGTAACAGGTGTCAGCGGCTCTGGAAAGTCGACTTTGGTAAGAAAGATACTTACTCCAGCTATAGGGAAGCAACTAGGTACAATGGGTGAGGCAACTGGAAAATTCACCAACCTTACGGGTAATTATAAAAAAATCACTCAAGTAGAGTTTGTAGATCAAAACCCAATCGGGAAGAGCTCGCGATCCAATCCTGTTACTTATGTGAAAGCCTACGATAATATTAGACAGCTATTCTCAGAACTTCCTCTTTCTAAGACCAATAATTTTAAGCCAGCTCATTTTTCATTTAATGTTGATGGTGGAAGATGTGAAATGTGTGAAGGTGAAGGCACGGTAAAAATTGAAATGCAGTTCATGGCAGATTTGCATTTGTTATGTGAAAACTGTGGAGGAAAACGTTTCAAAAAGGAAATTTTGGAAGTCAAATACAACGATCTCAATATTGCTGAGGTGCTTGATTTATCCATTCATGAAGCATTGGAATTCTTCGAAGGAAAAACGGCTATTGTCAATAAAATTCAACCGCTATTTGACGTAGGGCTTGGCTATGTGAAACTTGGTCAAAGCTCCAATTCACTCAGTGGAGGTGAAGCACAACGTGTGAAGTTGGCGTCATTCCTTGGAAAAGGAACGAAGGCAAATAATACAGACCATATTCTGTTTGTCTTTGATGAACCGACGACTGGACTACACTTTCATGATATCAAGAAATTGCTAAGCGCAATGAATGCATTGGTCGATGGCGGCAACTCCATTGTGATTATTGAGCATAATACAGAAGTGATAAAAAATGCAGACTGGATCATTGATCTTGGCCCAGAAGGAGGTGACGAAGGAGGTGAGATTTGCTTTGCAGGGTTGCCTGAAGATATGATTAAGCTGAAGGATAATTACACGGCTAAGTATTTAAAAGAGAAATTATAGTTTCTTAAGAAACGTATTCCTTCATTTTTCTTTCAACTAATTTCCAATCGATTGGCACATTTTTATCCACATGAACCATCTCAGATAAAAAACCAATTGACTTAGCTTCTAATCCAAACATTTTAGCCATCATTTCACAAAATCTAATTTCGCTTAAGAAAACCTTCCCATCAGCTTTCATTACTCTGACTAGATCAGCCAAAACTTCAATTTTTCCTTGAAAATCAAGGCTAAGCGGTACCACGTTATCATTTCCTTTATTTTCAAGTTCCTCTTTCACTATTGAATCAAAATCTGATTCTTCAATTTGATGAATTTTCCTGTACTCTTTTAAAAGGATAAGTTCTTTTTCTTCCAACTTATTATCAACAAGTGCAAGTCTTACTAAGGTGCGAAGTATTTCTAATTTTTTCATTAAATTGTTTTCTTACTTATTGGTAATGAGACATATCTATTGAAGGTTTCAATTTAAGGATGATGTCAGATTAGAAAAGTATTTTATAGCTAATGGCCTTTTTGGTGGTAAATAGAAGTCCGACATAAAAGTAAGTCTTTCTATTAATTAATTCTGAATCAAGTACTTTTTCATTCTATGTGAGAT
>CAYGTD010000353.1:0-3589 GCA_964352725.1 uncultured Roseivirgaceae bacterium | reverse complement strand
AATGAATAATAACATAAAGAAAATCGACCTTGTTACTTATGGACGTTTAGGAAATGAGTTCAAGAATTACATTAATTCATCACATCCAGAGATCAATATTAGCTTACCACTCTCTGAGAATGAATTAATATCTGAGATCAACAAATCAAATGCATATGCTGGATTTAATCACCTTGCAAATTGTGACATTTCTACATTAAAATGGATTCATTCTTTCGGTGCAGGCGTAGATTCATTTCTTGATCTTGATGAGATGAATGAATCGATTCTGATATCACGAACAACAGGCAATCTTGGGAGGAAAATGGGAGAATATTGCTTGACATATATTCTCAATAATCTTAAAAATGTTTTCCCCACTTTTTTAAATCAACGTCACAATTTATGGGAACAGCAGGAACAGAAATACTTGGCTGATCAAAGAGTTTTAATCATTGGAACGGGTCATATTGGATGTGGTATTGCATCTATCTTGACGGGTTTATGCAGTAGGGTTTCAGGTATTAATAGATCTAACAAGTGTCCCAAAGAATTCGATAGGGTCTTTTCTTTTGATCAGATGGAAGAAATAAAGAAGGAGAATTTCAATATTGTGATTAACACTCTCCCAAAAACCAAGGAAACAATCAATATCATAACCAGTCAATTCTTGGCCGTATTTGAGCAAATCCAATTTATCAATGTAGGCAGAGGAGACACTGTTAATCCCAACGTTCTTATTGAGGGAATAAAGAATAAAAGTATTGATAGAGCCACCTTGGATGTGTTTGAAATAGAGCCATTGGATTCCCAGTCGGAGTTATGGAACAACAGCAATATTGATATTACCCCTCATCAGTCTGGTTTAACAAGCATTGAAGATGTGATTGCAAGCTTTGAAAAATCATATAGTGCTATCATCTCCGGCAAAATAGATTCATTATTTGTCAACAATTCAAATGGCTATTAATGCTACTATTTCCTTCTTAAAGGCTTAAATAGAAAGAGAATTACGATCATATAACGAAATTGCCACGGTTGACCCATGCATTTGCGGATGGCAGGGGTCCTCGTCTGTCTGCTGATCAAGCGGGCAATGATGAGAAAAATTTTAATTCTTCTTTATCGTCACAATCAAATCAAGCTTGATCTTAACATTCAACTAGAAGGAACTTAAAGAAAGATCATTAATGTTTATCTTTAAGAATCAATCACCAATGTGGTTTAGTTAAGATGGCTGAGTTTATTTCAGTATCTGGTCAGCCAAAATTAAATGACATTGAATCTTTAACTTTTAAACTAAATCCTATGTCTCAAGATTTTCTAGGAATAAAAAAACAACTTACCACAAAATTAGGCACCCACCATTATTTTAGTCTTCGAGAGCTGGCTAAAAAAGAGAGTGCTGTTCATAAACTCCCCTATTCAATCCGAATACTCCTAGAAAATACCATTCGCAATTACGACGATTTTGCGGTAACCAAAGAACATGTTAACTCAGTGCTCAACTGGAAACAGACAGCAGGAGTAGATGACATTCCTTATTCTCCTGCTAGAGTATTGATGCAAGATTTCACTGGTGTCCCCGCTGTAGTAGATATTGCTTCCATCAGGGCTGCCGTGGCGGCAAAAGGAAAAGACACTAAAAAAACCAATCCAGTTGTTCCAGCCGATATGGTCATAGATCACTCCGTAGTGGTTGATCATTTTGGTGGTCCAGACTCCTATCAAAAGAATGTTGATTTAGAGTACGCAAGAAACGATGAACGATACAAATTACTAAAATGGGGACAGCAAGCATTCACCAACTTTAGTGTAGTGCCTCCAGGCATGGGAATTTGTCATCAGGTGAATTTAGAGTACTTGGCAAAAGGCGTCATCGAGAGAGATGGCTATTTATTCCCTGACACATTAGTAGGTACGGATTCTCACACACCTATGGTAAATGGAATCGGGGTACTTGGCTGGGGAGTTGGAGGAATTGAAGCAGAAGCAGCCATGCTTGGTCAACCTATCTACATGATTCTTCCACAAGTGATTGGATTGAAAATCACAGGTAAAATGAAAGAGGGTACTACCTCCACTGACCTTGTATTAACGATTACGAAATTATTACGAGATTATGGAGTGGTTGGGAAAATCGTGGAAGTCTTTGGTCCAGGGTTAGAAAACCTAGCTGTGACCGATAGAGCAACTATTTCCAATATGTCACCAGAATTTGGCTGTACAGATACGCACTGGCCAATTGATGAAAGAACACTTGATTATATGCGAAATACCAGTCGCACCGATGAGCACATTGATATGGTAAAAGCATATGCTCAAGAAAACCTACTTTGGAGAGATGACAATGCAGAAATTGAATACACCGATGTGGTAGAGCTTGATTTGGGTATTGTGGAGCCAACTATCTCGGGTCCGAAAAGACCACAGGATAAGATTCTCTTGAAAGAAGCTAAAGAAAAAGTCATCGGCTTGCTCAAAGATCAAGGCAGAGAATACATCGCTATTGCTGAAAGGACCAGTGATTGGGCAAATGAAGGTGGCATGCCTGCCCCAACTGTGAAAAATAAGAACGGAGTAAGATCCGTTGATGTTAGCATCGGCGGAAAAGATTACTGTTTATCCGACGCATCTGTAGTAGTAGCAGCAATCACATCTTGTACCAATACATCTAACCCAAGTGTGATGATTGGAGCAGGGCTAGTAGCAAAAAAAGCTTCTGAATTAGGGCTTAGTGTAAAACCTTGGGTTAAGACCTCATTAGCTCCAGGGTCAAGAGTGGTTACTGAATACTTGGAGAAGTCCAAACTAATGCCATTTTTGGAAGATCTTAAATTCTACACAGTAGGATATGGATGCACCACGTGTATCGGAAATTCTGGAGACATGATTCCATCCGTGCAAAAAGCGGTCATTGAAAATGATATGTCAGTAAGCTCAGTGCTTTCTGGAAATAGAAACTTTGAAGCAAGAATTCACCCAAATATCAAGATGAACTTCTTGGCCTCTCCTATGCTGGTCGTAGCATATGCGATAGCGGGTCATACTGATTTTGACATGAACAACGAGCCACTTGGGAAAGATAAAAGCGGTAAGGATGTCTATCTGAAAGATATCTGGCCTACCTCGAAGGAAATAGAGGAAGTGATGACAGCTGTATTACGTCCGGAAGACTATAAGAAAAACTACGAAACAATTTTTGAAGGTGATGATACTTGGAAAGCATTGAACGCTCCAACTGGTCAGACCTATGACTGGGACCCAAAATCGACATACATTCAGGAAGCGCCATTCTTTGATGGAATGACAGAGGAGGTACCAAACCCCGATGATATCAAAGGAGCAAAAGTATTGCTTCAATTAGGTGATATGGTAACCACCGATCACATCTCACCTGCGGGTAAGTTTTTACCAGAACATCCAGCTGGTCAGTACTTGATCAACCATGGAGTAGAAAAGAAAGATTTTAATTCGTACGGTTCACGAAGAGGTAATCACGAAGTGATGATGAGAGGAACATTCGCCAACGTAAGAATCAAGAACAAACTAGCATCTAGAGAAGGTGGATGGACGACTTACCAACCATCTGGTGAAGAAATGACTGTAT
>CAYGTD010000352.1:0-3632 GCA_964352725.1 uncultured Roseivirgaceae bacterium | reverse complement strand
TAGACGTACTGTGCATTATCAAAATCATCCGTTTCAAACAAAGCCATTCGGGTATTAAACTTGAGCTTCCATACATCAAAGTTTACATCTTGAATAATGGCAAAGCCTTTAGTGAATTCATCTCCTTCATTTTGAGTGCTACCTTGCACTTTAGTTTTTAGCTTCAGCCATGGCTTCAATGAATAGTCAATGTTGAAGATGTAGTTTCTCTTGAGTTGGTCCGTGAGCGTATTGAGGTTTCCTTCACCTAGTGTTACCGGTCTGTTTTGCTGTCTGAATTGGGCATAAAGAGAGATTTCTCTACTGGGAAAATACGAGTATCGAGCCAATGTTTCATAGCCACTTGAAGGCGCTTCTGTTCTAAACCTTAGCCATGGAAATTTGAAAAGATCGTAATAGAAGTTGAGTTTATGCCTTCGGTTGGGAACGACTGATATACCCCAATAGGTACCACTTTCATTGATATTTCGAGCACTTTCTCCAAAGGCGTTTCCATAGAAGGAATGAAAATCACGTGCATAGTCCCGTAAAATGAACGCCATGTCTACCGTCTTGGAGAGGCTGGTTACAAATCCACCGACGGCTCCTATTCCTCCAGACTTTGACCTTGCACCCTCGCCAAAAATGGAAAAATTTTGCCAGGTAAAGTTGAAGTAAGCCGAGGTGATGTAGTTGTGATCTCCTTGGAATTCAAATTGATTGTAGTTATTTGGTCGTCTTTGAATAGGACGACTGTAGTTGGTGTTTAGACCAGATACGCCAATGGTAAGTCTTCGATGTGGGCTGTATTCTACCACCGCCCCAACAGACTTTTCAGTGATTCTGTCCTTTATAGCCAGCTCATTTTCTGTTCTATGAAACCCAGTGACTTGAATGGAATTCACAAACTCTTCAAAGCTGGAGAAAGTGGTGTCGGACTGAATATTCCCATCTTGCTTCAGTTGTGAATAGAATAATGAAACCTCAAAATCTCCCAGCTCTTTCGTGACTCCTCCACCTCTAAAAAAGCCACCTTCCAAAACTGACGTATAGGGTCTAATTCCTACACTGTTTCGTTTGGCAGTATTGACCGTTTCAGCTCCTTTTCCTGCACTGAACCCAGCTCCGAATACGAGCCCTTGACCAATTTGAAGCTGATAGTCCCCTAGCATTATCCTCTTGAAACCAAACTTGTTTTCAAGTAGTAAATGATAAGAATAGAAGTCAAATCCTTTTTGACCGTTATCAAATTCAAATCGTTCACCATTGTCTTTTTCAAAAGTGAAACCTAAGCTGAAATCATCTCTATGGCTGGTTCTAAAACGTCCATAGATTTTGTTGGGAGAACCTCTATATCGAGTAGGGGGCGCTAGGGTAGTGTCCACTACATTGTCATTATCGTCTCTTACGAACGTAGTGTCCAAAGGGAGTGCTGGTGTATATCCTACCTGCTCTTCTAGTCTTCTGGTCCACCGGAGTAAGAAATAGTTATTTTCCTCAGTGAGTAGTCGGGTCAGAAAAGGTCTGGAGTCTACAGCGGATTCTTCTACAGTGACAAAGGGAAGTAACGATCTAATTGTTTCTAAGTCAAAATCAGGAATTGCTTGCAATTCATTGATGGAGAGAAACGTTCCGAATTGATCTCTGTAGCTAAAAAAGTTGTTGATTTGACTGGGACTCAAAATATAGAGTGATGCGATTTCCTCCGGCTCTACCTTGTTCAAGTTCAGTTTATTGGAGTAGAGGAGTAGTAAAGACTCGTAGATGTCTTCATAGGCTACATCTTCATCCTGTATTTGAAACAGACGCTCCGCAAACTGCTCCAAATCAATATCATCATTTTGAGCTGAAGCTAAAAAGGAACATGAGATCAACGCTATGATGAGCGCTTTTCTCATCTGAATGAGTAGGAGAGTGTTAAATCATGGATGTTTCCAAGATTAGCATCATTGGAATAGGCATAATCGAGTTTGAAGTTTTTAGGGTGAAACCCCATCCCAAAAGAGCTTTGGAATGGCTTTGTACTAATGCCCGTTCTTAGGAATACACGTTCAATAAGCTGATACTCAATTCCGGCTTTAATGGTTTCATCAAATCCTAGGTCCTTTTCTACTTCTATATTAATGATGAGTTCTTTAGAAGGCCTGTATGAAAAGCCTCCTTTCATAATGGTAGGGATTCTTTCATTGGTCTCTTCGCTAACCTTAGCTTGATTTAAGTTGAAAACATGTGCTCCAAAAACAAACTGCTCACTGATCTCTGCAATTCCTCCAAACTCTATGGCCAAGACTTGTCTGGAACCGATAGTGGATATATTATATTGAAGTAAGTCGACACCTAGCCCAAGACTTACCATTTGAATTTTGTTGCCTATCGCAAGATGTATTCTTTGCTGACTGTACAAGTCGTCACCAAACTTGTAAAAACCTACGCCCGCATTCCCAAGGTCTGTTGTATACACTGCGCCCGCACCAATCGTTTGAAAGCCAGAAATATTGAATCGATTTTGATAACCTGCAAACACCGCATGATTTTCAACCAGACCTAATCCTCCGATATTGTTAAAAAGGCTAAATTCATCTCCTAGAGTTAGCGATGCTCCACCGAGCGCCGCATTTCTAGCTCCAAAGTTGAATTTCCCATCTTGCGAAAGCAGGGAGAATGAGCATGCGAGTAAAACTGGGAGTAGCAGACGCTTCATGAATGTAAAATAGGAATTTGTGCTCTTTTATTCAATAAATGTATATTAAGTGAAGTTTATAAAAACGATGAGATTAACGTTATTTATCATATCCATTATCTTTTGCTCCATGCTTAATGCGCAAGATTCACTTTTTTACGTTTCAGGAGATTTGAAGGCTGTAGGGGAGTTTAGTAATGAACTTAAATCGGAGGAGTGGAAATATTACTACCCAAATGGAGTGTTGAGTGCCATTTTAAACTACTCAAAAGATCAACTTGATGGAATTCAATATTACTATGGTATAAATGGTGAGTTGATGGCAAAAGAACAATGGAGCAATGATGTCCTACAGGATTCTGCTTGGTACTATTATTCCAATGGGATTTTGGAAAAAAAAGGCGTGTATCAGGATGGTCTTTATCAGGGCGAATGGATTTTCAACTATGAAAATGGAAATAGAAAAAGGATAGGGATCTATGAGTTGGGATTACCTAATGGCTATTGGGAGTTCTTTCACGAAAACGGAAACTTAAATCAAGCAGGAACACTAATAGATGGGAAAGAAGAAGGGGAGTGGAAGTACTTTGATGAAGATAGACAACCAACTTATGAGGGAGAATGGAAAGAAGGTGAGAAGAAAGGTCAGTGGTTCTATTTCAAAAAAGGGGTGAAGAAGAAATGGAAGAGGTTCTAAAGTGTGTATTTGAAATTAAGAAAGAAGTTGTTGTCGCCTAGTTTATTTCTTGTAAACTCAAGCTTAATTAAAAAATCATAAATGAGCAGAAAATCAACACCAATACCATAACTGTAGACATATTGGTCGTCTAATAAATCACTGCCATCATATCCTGAGAATCCTCTTGCATAACCTTGATCAAAAATGATTTTACCAAAAGCAGTAACTGGAAATGTGGGTAATTGCTTTATAGGCATAAAGTTGCTGATGTCTTTCTCAAAGGAAAAAAGCTTT
>CAYGTD010000351.1:0-3645 GCA_964352725.1 uncultured Roseivirgaceae bacterium | reverse complement strand
AGCAATAGATTATTAATTTTGAACCTCCTGATTATATCAGGAGGTTTTTTTATGCTTAATTAGTTATGAAATACTTAATCGCAGGTTTAGGGAATATTGGGGCTGAATATGAGCTCACAAGACACAATATAGGATTTTTAATCCTTGATAGATTGGTAGGTGAGCATGGTGGCAAATTTGAAATGAATAAGCATGCTTATACAGCAGAAGTGAAACACAAAGGCAGAATGCTACAGTTAATAAAACCCACCACTTATATGAACTTAAGCGGTAAAGCGGTCAACCATTACCTGCAGCATCACAAGATTGCAAAAGAAAATCTATTAGTAGTAACGGATGACATCTCTCTTCCTTATGGAAAAATCAGGCTTAAACCAAAAGGATCCGCTGGCGGTCACAATGGATTGAAAAATATTGAACAACTTAATGGAGGACAAGATTATTCGCGTCTTCGTTTCGGAGTTGGAGATGACTTTCCCACTGGTAGACAGGTAGATTATGTATTAAGTCCATTCTCCAAAAAAGAGCTAGATGAATTAGTCCTTAATATGGATCGCGCCATTGATGCTATTTTTTCTTTCTGTGCGATAGGCGTAGAGCGAACGATGAATCAGTTTAATTAAATTTTTAGCCCACATCAATTTTTCTTTTTTTTGCTACTTTATTTTCCATTTCATAGATTTATTTAACAATAGCATTTAAGACTTCCAAACCCAAACCTATATCATATCGGTTTATGAAGGCAATTATATTATTGCATAGCCCACTACAATTGATTCCTCGAAATAATTAAACATCAATCCGAATTTTGCTATTTTTATTACAAATTGTTGATGATATTGGCACCCTGAAAAAATGAAGAAGAAAATAATACTTATCGATGATGATAAAAGCACGAACTATCTCAATAAATTTACTATTGAGCGGTCAGATGTTGCTGATGAAGTGATCGTTTTTGATTCGCCTCTGGAAGCCCTAGATTATTTTCAGAAAAGAACCGATGATGAAATGGGGGCTTTGATTTTACTAGACATTAATATGCCTATAATGGACGGGTGGGAGTTCCTAAAGCATTATGCTAAAATAAATATCAATGGAAAGGTTGATAATGTTGTCATGCTCACATCTTCAATAGACCCACGTGATCAGGAACTCGCTAAAAATAATGAGTTGGTGTCTGATTTGAAATTTAAACCTTTAACACTTCGGATGGTGAATGAGTTGATGAATACTCATCGTGAAAAATAGCGCTACGCAATCACTTATCAAATTCATTTTTTCATTCAAATGATGCAAAAGAATTCTTCCTATAGCCAATAGAAAGATTCCCATAATGTATTGATAGACACTAAGGCGTTAACAGCTAATTATGATCGATTATAGTCCGAAATAACCTTTTTTTGATGATTTTTCGTTTTATCAACTGGAAGTCAAGACTATTGAACTAATAATAACCATCGACCATCGAATGATCCCTAAATAATTCAATTAGTCTCATCATCTTTAAGAGTTACTATAGACGAAAACCATCTTTTAGGACGATCATTAGTGAGAAGCGGATTCATCACATCTATTCTGTTAATTCTTTTAATAGCTGTATCAGCTCATGCCACACAATTGCCCAATTGTGCTGGCGATGCGACAATCGATGCTTATGAATAAGGAGAATCAAAGCATCAAATATTCATATATAAACGTTAGAGATATCTCCAGGCAATTTGGTCATTACGTTATTTCCGTTATTTTCCTGTACTTCAACCAATTTTCGGTTAATCACCGATCACTGCCAAAAACTAAGGCTTCTAGATTATTCCGTTACTTTTTATGCAAAACAGAAGTTAAAAACAGTGATCATAGTAGGAATAAATTGATTAGTGCGAAAGGCTCTAGTAGCAGTATTTGGAGATTAATGCATCTCAATTATCGATTCTTACTGCTCATCGCAATGACATTTTCTCTGCTATTGACTCCATACATAGCTAGCAGTACCACTCTTCCCAACTGTGCAGGTGACGCTACAATCGACGCAAACATTGAGGATGGCATTGATGTGCCGATAGGAGATTGTGCCATTCTGGATTTTAATGTGAGTATCATTAGTGGAGATATCCGTGTTAGAGATGGGGGGAGTCTGACCATTTACGGAAACATTGACGAGGTAACTGGAGACATTCATGTAGAAAATGGCGCAACGCTAATTTTATATGGGACTATCAAAAATCTTCGTAAGAATCTTAAAGTCGATAAATCCACAGTCGAAATCTATTCTGATTTAATAATTGACGATAATGTAACAGTTACGACACCCGCGAACCTCAACCTTTACAATAGCCAATTAATAGTAACAGACGGGGATGTAGTACTAAGCAATGTTGGAGCGAATCTGTCATTATACCACGGCAGTTCGATTGAAATTCAAAACGCAGGAAAGAAATTTGATAATAATGGAGATGCATCAACGATAATTTCTGATGTTTCTTCAAATATTATTTTTACGTCTACCTTCGATGGTCTCTCTGGACCATTAACATGCGCATCCGGAATATGCACAGATACACCGGTCATAACCAAAGGGGTAGAAATCACCGAAAGTAATAATCGTACCATCACATTTGAATCCGGACGGATTGACCTAGTGAAGTTTCGCTTGTTGGAAGTACCAACGGATGATGTTACCATTAATATTTCATCTAGTAACACAGACGAGGCAACAGTCTCACCTGCATCACTCACTTTTACAATAGCCAATTGGGATGAATGGCAAATAGTGACAGTAACGGGTGTAGACGATGCAATTGAAGATGGTACCCAACAGCTTTACCTGGCTACATCCAACGGAGTTTCCACCGATACAGATTATGGGGGAATGGTCATATCTGACATAACGATTCTGAATAGAGATAATGGAGTAAATGGAGGTAGTGTCTACAGCCTTTCGCCACAAGTTACGGGAACAACATTATCCACTGACGAAGATACGGATCTGTACTTTGAGTTCGCCGATTTTGGATACTCTGATGGTGATGGTGATCCGATGGAACATATCCGCATAGAGTCTTTTCCAGCTTCAGGTAATTTGTTTCTTGATAACATTATTGTCAATGGAGTCTATGATGCTGGTGAGGAGTTAGCCTTGTTAGATTCTGTCTCAAAAGCTACCATTGATGCTTCCATTTTTGGTTTTGCTCCAGCTCCTGATGAAATAGGTATTCCATATACCACCTTTGAATACAGTGCTTCGGATGGCACTCAGCACAGTGAGGTATTTGCTGAAATGACCATGAATGTCAATGCAGTAAATGACGTCCCAACCATCACGCTTCCTTCCAATCAAATTGGTAATGAAGATACGGATAAAAACAACATTCCGTTCTTTGTTGATGAAGGAGGTGGAGTAGATGAGGACGTACAAACACTTACCGTCACCATCACTTCGAGCGATCAGTCCATTGTTCAGGATGCGAATATTTCTCATAACTATGCCGACAATGGCAACAACTCAGCGAGTGATAAAAGTCCAAATATTGACATTACTCCTGAGCCAGAAGCTTCTGGGATTGTTACAATTACCATCACTGTTCAGGACGATGGCACAGGGAATCTTGTAACGGTCGGGACTTTTGATCTGAATGTGCGTAATACGAA
>CAYGTD010000350.1:0-3649 GCA_964352725.1 uncultured Roseivirgaceae bacterium | reverse complement strand
TCCTGAAATAGGTTACACATCTACAAAATCTCAGAGAAGTACAATATTGCTCATCACCTTTACATCAGCAGCACAGAAAGCTATCTGGTAAATAAAATGGTGGGTTTGATTAAAAAAGTGCAATAATTTCATCCGTTGGGTTAGATCGAAATATGGCAAAAAATCGTTACTTTGTAGAAAAGAGATTAGAAATGGCAGATATTAAATTAGAACTACATCAGATGATCAATCAGATCGGTGATAACAAAATATTGGAAGCAGTTTATACACTGTTAGCAAATCAGCCAGTTGCTTATACTACGGGCGGTAAACCTCTCAATCAAACGGCTTATGAAGCAATGATAGAAGAAGGAGAAGAAGACATTAGGAAAGGAAAAGTTTACAGTCACGAAGAAGTAAAAGCACATTTTAAACAAAAGATGAATGGTTGATTATAAAGTGATCTGGTCAGCTAGATCACTAAAGGACTTAGAACGCGCACATGATCTACTAGTGGAAAAGTCATTACAAGCAGCAAATAAAACGGTAGAGACAGTTTTAGAAAGAGTAGATCAACTAGAGCAGTTTCCTGAGTCAGGTCCAATAGAGCAAAGCTTATCACATCGGAAGAAAGAACATCGATATTTGGTCAGTGATCATCACAAGATCATTTATAGAATCGAGAAGAAGTCAATCCTCATAGTTCGAGTGTTTGACACAAGACAGCATTCTGAAAAGTTGCAATAACTGGGTAAAAAATCTCTTTTTAAGTATCAAGAATTGTATCGTACTTCACCTCCTCAGAGTCACCTAGGGCTGGGTCAGGGTTGTGGACTCTGAGGTTTAAGCCATCTTATCTTGAGAGGATCTTTAAATTACTTTGCATCCTCAGAGTCCTCTTCGAGTGACTCTGAGTAGAGAAAATCATAGGGTTGGATCAGTGTTGTGGACTCTGAGGTTTACCTGCCTTAAAAGTGTTTAGTCTACCCTAGCTGGCGCAAGTCTTCCAGCGTTGGATTGTGAGGTGGTCGACTTGTGCCTGAGATCAAGAAGCATTTTCTTGTCCTGAAATAGGTTACACATCTACAAAATCTCAGAGAAGTACAATATTGCTCATCACCTTTACATCAGCAGCACAGAAAGCTATCTGGTAAATAAAATGGTGGGTTTGATTAAAAAAGTGCAATAATTTCACCCTCTGGGTTAGATCGAAATATGGCAAAAAATCGTTACTTTGTAGCAAAGGAATATATTATGGGGACAATACAATTAAGAGAGGAATTACACAAATACATAGATCAAGCCGATGATCGAATCTTACGATTAGTCAAAGGAATGTTCCAAGCTGATACAGATGATTACACTTTGCCAGGAGTACCAATGAGTGAAGAGACTTTAAAACAAAGAGTTAAGGCAGCAAAATCAAGAATTAACTCAGGTCAATTTACCAATCAGGAAGACCTTGAAAGTGAAATGAAAGAATGGTAAAGAAGAAGCTGAAAATCATCTGGGATGATGAAGCTAAGTACTCATTACGAAGCATTTACAATTACATCAAGAAACGAGAATCAGTAGAAACAGCTAAAAAAGTTAGAGATAAGATTGCTGATAGTGCTAAATCACTAAATGATTTTCCTGAGAAATTTGAAGAAGAACCAGTCTTAAAAAGTGAACCAGAAAATTATCGTTACAAAGTGATCTGGAGTTACAAGATTATCTATGAAGTAGCGGAAGAAGCGATTTACATAGTAGACATTTTTCACACGAGTAGAGATCCATCCAATATCAAAAGTCATTGAATCAAATAGCACTGTGTAGCAGTTGACTCCTATTGGTCGCCATGTGCAAAGAGTATCTGATAGCCACTATTAGCAGATAAAGCGGAGTTCTTGTCACCTTTATAGTGTTGTCATGTGACAACCTCAACAACGGAGTATTTTCAATGCAGAGAAAACATCCCCCTAATCTAATTGCTACTGGCATCTAATCTACCTCCTTAAAAGGGGATTTTCGAGTATGACCATATGCTGGTTCGAGTATTTTGTCCAACCTCATAAATAGGATTAGCTATATACCACAATGGTATCAATTTTCATCACTAGTTCATCTCACATAAGACCACATTTTGTACTTTTGCGGCACTCACATCAATCAGTCATTAGTCACATTGAAGTTATTCCTCACCATTAGTTTATTCTTACTTATTCTATCAGCCAATGGTCAGATAAAAACAGACGTGAATGTGACAGGCAAGCACGCCAAAGCAATCAATACAGCCAAAGGAGCAGAGCAGTCAGTCAAAGAGAGAAAAGAGCAAGCAGAGCGCATCAAAGAGCAAATTGAAGCCCGAAAGGAATACCAAAGACAATACGATAGCCTGAAGGCCATTCAGATCAATGATTTTCAACTGGATTCTCTGCAGTTGGATTCCTTACAAATGCCTACGTTTTCAAAAGAAGATTCCATCGCCATTGCTGAGCAAATACTAGCTCAACCAGACATGACGGAGTATCGGGAGTTACTAGCAGAAGTGATTGACTATGAGGAACCAGACTTATCCAATGCCGATAGTGTGGCACTGGTAAAAGCCCAATCCATTTTGGAAGAGCACGCTCAATCTTTTCTACCAGCAGAGTTGAATCAGACTGCCAATCCACTAGATGGTTTTGCAAACCCTTTAGAAGGAGGGGTGCCGGATCTTAGTGGCGGTGTGTCAGAGATAGAGAAACCCACACGACCTAACCCAAATCTGATCAAACCAGAACAAGCGCGAGAGTTATTTCAGAAGATTGATCCTGAGCAGTTTCAGGAAATTCAGCAGGATATAAAGGGGCTGAAGGAAAAATACTCCGAACTACCCGATACTCGCTTTCCAGAAGAAGGAATCAAGCGAAATTCTTTGCAGGATGTTCCATTCAAGAAACGACTTTACTTTGGAGGCAATTTCACCATTCAATCTACCGACCCATTTATCATTGATGCGAATCCTCAGATAGGCTACTGGATCAATAAAAAATGGCTCGCAGGAGCAGGTGTTATTTTTCGTGAACAGTTTGGTAAACAGGATAGCCTTCAGTTGCTGACTGGTGACGCACATGGCTTCAGTGTGTTCACACGCTTCGATATCAAAAGTGGATTCTTTGGCAGAGCAGAGTTGGAAAGTCAAATAAGTAAATCCCTTTTTAAAGAGGAAGAAGAGGATGCGAAAAGTTCATGGCAAAATGCCTATCTAATTGGGCTAGGAAGGGAGTTCAACATAGGCCCAGTAAGGATCACTTCCATAGTACTCTATGACCTCAACTATAAACACAACAACTTAAACACGCGACCACTTGTATTGAAAGTTGGCTTTGAGCTAAGTAAAAAACCCGAATAACCTTTAAAAATCACTATGATGAAACTGAAATACTCAAGAAATTTAATGCTGTTATGCATGATTTTTTTGGCTCAAAATGTGATTGCTCAGCAATCAATTTTTAATGTGATTTCTGGAAATGGAAATGGAGTTCGGTTTTGGTCAAGCAACAAATACAAAATACATATGGGTAATCTTTCAGAATACCATTACGGCCCAGTTACCGATTACTCCATAAAGACCAATATGAGTAATACCCCAGGAAGAGGGTGGACTTGGGGAATAGATGGATTACAACCTGTTGCAGCCATAAAC
>CAYGTD010000349.1:0-3698 GCA_964352725.1 uncultured Roseivirgaceae bacterium | reverse complement strand
AAGTAGGTCAGGAATACAAAGAGAAATTTGAGGAAGCCGGAGGTGAGCAATGGGATTTGGTAGAAAGTCTCAATGACGATCCCAACTGGGTTAAGTGTCTGGCTGAAATCGCAAGCAATTGAAAGGTCTAAATCTTCATAGAGTGATTGGATTTATTCTGATCTATTTACTACAAATTGTTGCTGTAGATGCGCAATCAAGTATTAACGCTAATGGATTACCACCTATCCGTAATTTCACCAATCAAGATTATGCAGGACACCCCCAAAACTGGGCCTTCATTCAAGATGACCGAGGGCTTATCTACTCAGCCAACACCGAAGGAGTTTTAGAGTACGATGGAGAAAATTGGCGTCACCTTACAGGCACGTCAGTAACACTCTCTTTTACCAAAGGAAATACAGGGGTTATTTATTATGGTGCCGTAGGGGATTTTGGTCTTCTTGCTCCAGATAATACTGGCAGTATGGAGATGGTTTCATTAAAGTCTCAGTTGGAGTCCGATGAAACAGTGGGTGCCGTACAAGCTGTTCGGTATGCTGGTGATGAGGTCTATTTTATAACCTTTCAAACCATATTTATTTACAATGAAGTAACTGAGCAGTTGAGCAAAATTCAATCAGCGGATAAAATATATCCAAGCTTTGTTTTCAATGAGCAACTACACGTCAGGTTATGGGGCAAGGGACTTTTTAAGTACGAAGGTGAGGCTTTAGTTCTTGCACCTGGAGGCGAATATTTTGCTGCCAATGACATTGGTGATGTTATTGTATTTAACAATGAATCGATTATTACTATCGGAGGAGAGACAGGATCTCACTTCTATTCAAGAGATACCACACACAGGCTACCTTATTTTGATCATCCCTTTTTCAGAACAAACGGATTTTATAAGGCTGTTCGAATTTCAGGCGAATATAATGCTTTGTGCTTCTTGAGAGGAGGATTAGTCATTGTTGACAAAAACTGGAAACCCGTTTTGCACTTGGACGATGAGGTTGGTTTCGAAAATCAAACGCATAATGCCTACGAAGATGTAGATGGAAATCTTTGGGTGGGTACCAATGCTGGTATAAGTCTTATTGAGCTGACCTCTCCGGTTTCTACTTACTCCGAGCTGAATGGATTAAATACGGCTGTATATGGTGTCATAGAACACAAAGGAGAAATTTTTGCTACCGGTAATGCGGGCGTTTTTCGTAAGCCGAAAGTGGAAGGTTTTGATCTTCTGGAGAAAGGCACCAAATCATTCAAAAAGATCAATAACTCTCCAAATATTGGAGTGGAATTATTGTCGAACCAGCGTTCGCTTTTTTCATTGCATACTACTGCCACAGGCGAAATTGTCAATGGCGATTTCAATAGGTTATTCTTGAACAAAACCAATATGTCTAGTGGCACCTTTATTGATCCTTCAACCATTATTTCTACAAGTGATCTTCCAAGTAAGCTGGAATTATTTAAGGAGAATTCTGGCCGCTGGAGACGTCAAAAATCTTTGTCCGTACCAGATCTACCAGAAGATATTTTATTGAGAATGGAATATGATCAAAGATCCAACACCATCTGGGGATGTACTTTTTCTGGGACGTTGGTAAGTTTCAAATTTTCTCCGTCAGGTATTGAAAACGTACAGGCTTACGATTCCACACACCAAGTGCCATCGGACATCATCAATGTATTTAAGCTGAGAGACAGTGTGAGGATTTTTGCCACCTCAGGGTTATTTAGATTTTCCACCTCTAAGCAAAAATTCATAAAGGACGAGCGCTTTGCTGATTATTTTGATCAACAGGGCATCTCATACATGACCCAAGAAAATGACACAACCTTTTGGTATGCTACCAGATATGGTGAAAACGGCAGGTTGTCCTTTAACCTTAAAAGTCATGAAATAACCACTGAGGCGGTATTGTTCAACCCGTTTAATATTAAAAATAGTGGCAATATCCACTATGGAGAGCAGTCAGGGGTTTTGGTTCCTACTATGTCGGGATTACTTGTGGTAAATCCCGATCAGTCTGATGATTACTTATTTTCCTTCCCACCACTTATACGCAAAGTTGATGTGTTGACCACAGGAGACTCTACCATTTTCCATGGAGTATTTCTAAATGAGGATAGTACTTTATCACTAAGACAAAAGGCTTCAATAGGATTGGATGCAAATCAAAATGCCTTAAGATTTGAGTATTCAATTCCCTATTTCAAAGGAGGAGGCCAGTTGAGGTACCAGATCAAACTTGATGGTTTTGATCAAAACTGGTCTGCCTGGACAGAAAAGAATGAAAAGGAATATACCAATATCCCCGGCGGTAGCTACCAATTCTTAGTACGTGCGCAAAACACCTTTGGCGTTGAAAGTGAAATAGCGGCTTTTAGTTTAACCATAGCAATCCCATGGTACCTTACAACATGGGCATACGGTGCATATTTCCTGCTGCTTATCCTCATCATATGGGCAGCCGTCAAAATTAATTCCAGAAGACTCACAAGAGAAAATGAGAAACTGGAAGAAACGATCTTCAGTCGCACGCAAGAGATCCGCTATCAAGCTGAGAAGCTCCGTACACTAGACAATGCCAAGTCAAGATTCTTTGCCAATATCTCTCACGAATTGCGCACGCCACTTACCTTGATCCAAGGGCCTTTGGAATCTGTACTCAATGGAAGCTTAGGTAAAGTCAATGATAAGATCAAATCCAATCTGGACCTATCTCGAACGAGCACAAAAAAACTGCTAAATCTTGTAGATGAAATCCTTGACCTTTCGAAACTGGAAGCAGGTAAAATGGAATTGAAAAATGAGGCAGTCAGGTTTCATGACTTGGTCAAGCGAATTTTCTTTACTTACCAATCATCCTATTCTGCTAAGTCTATAGCTTTCCAATTTGACTATCAGTTGGAGAAAGACGCCATTTTCCGCGTAGACATTGGTAAGCTTGAAAAAGTACTTGACAACCTCATGTCCAACGCTGTGAAGTTTACAGAATCCAATGGTGTGATTAAAATGGAAGTTGTGGGTAGGAACGACAAAATTACGATCACGATATCCGACACTGGTATTGGAATCAGTCCGGATGAATTGGATCAGATTTTCAATAGATTTTATCAAGCAGGAAAAGGTACAAAGTATACTGGAGGTACAGGTATAGGGCTTTCTTTGGCCAAAGAACTTGCGACGCTCATGCATGGTGAGCTAGAGGTAACAAGCAAACTTGGTGAAGGAACAGCTTTTAGCTTAACAATTCCTATGGAGCCTGCGTCAAAAGAAGATGTAGTGTTTTCTTCTCTGATGGATGAAAATCAGGAAATAGTTTCTAATGAGACAGACACAAACCTATCTGATCCGCTCCACCTCAAAGCAGCAAAAATTCTGATTGTAGAAGATGATGACGCCATGCGAGGCTACATCAAGTCACAATTAGACAGCTACTCGCTAGACGAGGCAGCTGACGGAGTATCTGCTATTGAAAAGATAAATACCAATAGCTATGACCTGATCATTACGGATTTGATGATGCCAAAGCTGGATGGTTTGGACCTGGTCGCTCACTTGCGAACAAATGAATCGACCAAAAATATCTCGGTCATCATGCTGACCGCAAGAGCAGCCGATGAAGATATTGTAGGCGCGCTGACTATAGGTGTGAATGATTACATGATTAAACCATTCAATCCTGAGGAACTAAAAGCCA
>CAYGTD010000348.1:0-3705 GCA_964352725.1 uncultured Roseivirgaceae bacterium | reverse complement strand
CCGTTACTTTCTCACAATGTACTGAAACAGAAAGTATTTCCAGAAATGGGAGAGGTTCCCGTTTTTTTGATAGTCATAGATAATTTGAGATACGATCAATGGAAGATCATTGAGCCAGATATTGCGGACTTGTTTTCTATCGAATCAGAGGATCTCTATTACTCCATATTACCAACGACCACCGCCTATGCACGAAATGCTCTTTTTGCAGGCCTTACTCCAGTAGAGATTGCCAATAGACTCCCAGATTTATGGGTGAGTGAGATAGAAGATGAAGGAAAAAATATGAAAGAGTCTGAGTTACTGGAAGCCAATTTGGCTCGAAATGGAATAAAGGAACGATTCTCATATCATAAAATTTTAAGGGCAGAAGAAGGGAAAAGTTTAAGCGAGAACATTCCCAATTTGATGACCAACTCCCTTAATGCGATTGTATTCAACTTTGTGGATATGCTTTCGCATGCCAGAACGGATATGCAAATGATTCGAGAATTAGCACCTGACGAATCCGCTTATCGTTCATTGACTAGATCTTGGTTTACACATTCATCATTATTTGATACGCTCAAAGCACTTTCTCATCAGAAAGCAAAAGTGATGATCACAACCGATCATGGTACAATCCGAGTAAATAAACCATTTAAAATCGTAGGAGATAGAAACACTAATGCCAATCTTAGATATAAGGTGGGTAGAAATCTGGCTTTTGAAGAAAAAGGAGTTTACTTCACTCGTGAGCCTGAAAAGATTGGACTTCCATCCATTAACATGAGTTCTACTTATGTATTCACGAAAGACGATTACTTTTTTGCATATCCAAATAAATACAATCACCATGTGAGGATGTATAAGGATACATTTCAGCATGGCGGTATATCTATGGAAGAGGTAATTATTCCATTTATCACGTTGACCAATAAGTAGTATTTAATTTTGTTTTTCTATGGAAATAACCAACTATACTGAATCCAATCTTGGCATAGTTGCTAAGCAGTTGATAGATGAATTTCAGCACTTAAAAGTATGGTGTTTCGAAGCTGAAATGGGAGCTGGAAAGACTACTCTGATTAAAAAGATTTGCCAACATTTAGGAGTCATTGATGAAATGAGTTCACCAACATTTTCTATTGTGAATGAGTATCAAATTGACCATGGAAAAGAAGTGTATCATTTTGATTTTTATCGTTTGATTAACATAGATGAAGCATACGATATAGGAGTAGAAGACTATCTTTTTTCAGGAAATGTTTGCTTATTAGAGTGGCCAGCAATCATTGAACCTCTTCTACCTGATCAATACCTAAAAATAAACATTAATTTAGTAGATGATAATACCCGATCATTAACCGCAACACCTAAATGAACCAACC
This sequence comes from uncultured Roseivirgaceae bacterium, assembly GCA_964352725.1. GTDB lineage: Bacteria > Bacteroidota > Bacteroidia > Cytophagales > Cyclobacteriaceae > Ekhidna. The sequence goes on along the minus strand of CAYGTD010000348.1, from coordinate 2,335 downwards.
ATCACAATCTGGTTTCGCTCAATTGGCAAAAGAGCAAGCACTTTATCCTCAGGAAAAACCAGCGAAAATCTCTAGCAAACAAAAGTCACTTAACATAGGAGTGCCGTGTGAGGTGGCTGATCAGGAAAAAAGAGTGCCACTAAAACCATCTTCTGTTGGTGTCTTAGTTGCAAACGGACATGAAGTAATCATCGAGAAAGGAGCAGGAGTATCTGCTAATTTCACAGATAAAGAGTACAGTGAGGCAGGAGCAAAGATTGCTTACTCGCCAAAAGAAGTATTTGAATCGAATATTGTATTGAAAGTTGAGCCGCCTACTATTCATGAAATAGAGATGATGAAGCCAGGCAGTACATTGATGTCTGCTTTTCAATCAGGAAAACAAACAGCAGATTATTTAGAAGCAATTAATAGAAAGAAAATCATTGCTATAGGGTATGAATTTATTCAGGATAAAGTAGGAGGTCTACCGTTAGTCCGAGCCATGAGTGAAATTGCGGGTAGTTCTGTTATGCTAATTGCGGCAGAATATCTCAGTAGTTCTAATAAGGGTAGAGGAATTATTCTAGGAGGTATAACGGGAGTGCCACCAACTAGAGTGGCAATTTTAGGTGCTGGTACTGTAGCTGAGTTCGCAGCAAGGGCAGCACTAGGTTTAGGGGCTGAGGTTAGAGTATTTGATGATCATATTTATAAGTTGAGGAGGCTGAAACACGCACTCGGCAGAGAAGTGTTTACTTCCACTTTTGATTCTTCTGCTCTAGAAAGAGAGGTGGCAGAGGCTGACGTGCTGATAGGAGCAGTGAGGATGGAAAAGGGACGTAATAGAATATTGATTATGGAAGAAATGGTCATGCAAATGAAGTCTGGATCAGTTATAATAGATGTGAGTATTGATCAAGGAGGATGTATAGAAACGTCACATCTTACCAATCATAATAAACCCACTTATGTAAAACATGAAGTAACGCATTATTGTGTGCCCAATATTGCTTCTAGAGTAGCTCGATCAGCTTCGTTAGCGATCTCTAATATTTTCACACCTATCCTGCTGGAAGCTGGTGAAAGTGGAGGATTTGAGGAAATGATCTATACCCATCCGTGGCTAATGAAAGGCGTATATTCCTACAAAGGAAGTCTAACTAGTCTGGCTTTAGCTAAGCGATTTAATATGGCATTTAAAGATATGAGCTTGTTTATGGCTGCTAGATTCTAAGCTTTTTTCACAAACTCAGATTTTAATCCCATTGCGCCAAATCCATCAATCCTGCAGCTGATATTGTGATCACCATCAGAGAGTCTGATGTTCTTGACCTTGGTGCCTGCTTTCACAGGTTTTGGCATACCCTTCACAGGTAAATCTTTCATTACCACCACGCTATCACCATCCTGAAGTGGATTTCCATTGATATCTCTGATTATGCCATCCTTTGTAGAGATTTCCTCTATCTTATTTTCATCAGGATTCCATTCATGCGCGCATTCAGGACATACTAGCAATGCATCCATAGGATACGCATAGGACGAATTACATTTGGGACAAGGAGGCATTTCTGACACTATACAAAGGTACTTGAATAGAATATTTATAAAATACTGTTTATAGCTCTTCGGCTGTATTAACTCCAAATTTTGACCTATGCCATACTTTTTCATGTAAATAGTATAGGATCATTTTAGTCACCACTTCAATACCTCCTACTTTTAGCCCAACCATTGGATCTCCAGCAATTACCCATGATATTAAAATGGTATCAATTGTTCCGATTAAGCGCCAGCTTATTGTCTTAGCCAAATGTCTATATCTATATAGAAAAGTGTGCTGGCGTTTCTTATTATTCACTTTTAGCCAAAGCCTTTCATGAAAAAAATATAGAATCATTTTAGTAATGACTTCCGTCCCACCAATTGACAATCCTATTAATGGATTTCCTGATATAATCCATGCAATTATAATGGTGTCTATAGTACCTACAATTCGCCAAGTCATGGTCTTGGCTAAATGCCTTTTAACAAGAATTTCTTCAGACATATTGTATTTTTAAATGACAGAATTGCTTTTTTTTATAAAATAACTCGCAAAGAACTGCAAAGATCAAGAATTAGCCAAGGCTGTTCATTGATTTATGTATTTAAAAAGAGTATTCGTTAGTTAATCATTTCTAAACCCAAAATCATTTTTGATCAAACTATCGAAAGTTACTCACCTATCTTCATATAGTGACTAATTCAAAAAAGCCATTCCGACAACACGAAATGGCTCAGCCAGTTAAAATTGAGAAGAATTGAAGTTTATTTTTAAAAATCAATTAATATTTATCACCCAAGTCTGATC
>CAYGTD010000347.1:0-3707 GCA_964352725.1 uncultured Roseivirgaceae bacterium | reverse complement strand
GATTGGGGTCTTTCTTTCTAAAGAAATAAGTCAATACCTCAGTGAAGTCGAAGTAGTTCGTTTTAGTCTTTTCTATTTGATCTTGTTCTTTTCTATCCATAATTACTAAAAACATGTAAGTTAAGAAAGTGTTTAAGAAATAAAATGCAATTAAGTTGCATAAACTATATTTGTCGAATGTCTTCAGATCACCTCAAGAACATTCTTAAAAATCACCATCTACGAATTACTGACTGCCGTCTAGACGTGATGCAGTATTTTCTTGAGGAAAAGAGCGCATTATCTCAAGGGAATCTGGAAAGCCGATTTACGAAGTATGATAGAGTTACTCTTTATAGAACTCTCAATAGCTTTTTAGATTCTGGAATACTTCACAAAATTCCAAATGAAACAGGATCAGCAACATATGGTCTTTGTCACGATACTTGTTCTCCAGAGCATCACACACATAATCATATGCACTTCAAATGCAATAACTGTGGTCAGATAGAATGCTTGGATGATAAGACAGTTCCTGAAGTCACACTTCCCACTGGATATCAAATAGAAGGGGTGAATCTTATAGTGGACGGCATATGCGTAAAGTGTGCCTAATAGAATGAAAGTAGTCTTGTTGTTCGCCTCTTTACTAATTGTATTTTTTGTAAATGGACAAGCTCTAAGTTGTGATAGGTCTGTTGAAGGACGAGTTTTAGACTTAGATACCAATGAACCCTTACCCTTCTCCACCATTAAAATTGTAGGCACTTCAAAAGGCGCTGTTGCTGATGAGAATGGTCTATTTATTATTAAAAATATCTGTAAGGAAGAGATTGACCTAGAAGTTCATTTTTTGGGATATAAATCATTTGTTCACCACCATGATTTTCACCACCCTACTCCTACCATCTATCTAGCAAGTGACGCCACTTTATTAGAGAGCATTGTGGTAGAGAAAGAATTAAATGCCCATGAACTCAAAACACTAGACCCTGTCCGTATTGAAGTGGGCAAATTAGATGGTATTGGAACAAATGCAGGGAATCTATTTTCACAAGTAACAGGAGTTAGTACTTTAAAAACTGGACAGAATATTGTAAAACCTATCGTTCATGGTTTACATTCCAATCGAGTTTTGATGATAAATAATGGAGTAAGGCACTCCTATCAAGCATGGGGAAATGAGCATGGCGTTGAAATAGATGCTTCACAGATTGATCAAATCCGATTGATCAAAGGAGCGGCCACAGTAAGATATGGATCAGATGCACTGGGAGGAGTCATCCTGTTTAATGCTCCAAGTCCATCTTTTCTGACAGATATTAATGGAGAAATTAATGGGGGTTTTCAATCTAATGGAAGAGCAGTAAGTGGTGAATTTTCAATCAATGAGGGATATGAACGTGCCGCCTGGAATGCTTCTATCTCTGGCACAAAACAAGGTGATTTAAATGCTGCCAATTACAATCTAACAAATACTGGTAAAGAAGAATTTGGATTCACTGTTGGAGGAAGGTTTCATTTTCCTTCTACTGATATCAATATATTCGCTAGCCATTTTGATCAGAAATTAGGCATTCTTCGAGGTTCTGTTAATGGGAACCTAAATGACCTAACACAAGCTATCGGAGCTCCTAGACCGAATGAAACAAGTGATTTTTCTTATGAAATTAATAATCCGGGTCAAGAAACCGTACATGATTTATTGAAAGTGGAAACTTCCCTTTTTGTGGGCAAACAGCAGTTTGATGTTCTCTATGCATATCAGCGAAATCTCAGGAAAGAATTTGATGTAAGAAGAGGTACCAACAATGAACTTCCAGCTATTGACCTTCAATTGCAAACTCATTCCATAGACTTGGATTGGGATCATCCGAGTTCAGGAGATTTATCTGGTACATTGGGACTACAATTTTCCACTCAAAACAATGACAATATATTCGGAACAAATACGATCCCGTTCATACCTAATTACAACACCTATAGTGCAGGCATATTTGGAATTGAATCATTAAAAAAAGGGAATACTGTTTATGAAGCAGGAGTCAGATTTGATCTAATGAATCTCAATGTGAGAGGAAGAGATACTAGCAACGATATCTATCGGGATAATCTTAATTATGAGAACTTCACTTTTACACTTGGAGTTTTACACCAATTCAATGAATCGGTTTCTTTAAGGTCAAATCTAGGAACTGCCTGGAGAGCACCTAACGTCAATGAGCTATACAGTTTTGGAAAACATCAATCAACTATTGAATATGGACTATGGAGATATCAAATTTTTCCAATGAATGACAGTATTACAACAGCTCAAGTATTAACTAATAATCAGAAGCCAATTCAAAGTGAAAGAGGATTAAAGTGGATTACTTCACTAAATATTGTCAAGGAAACCTTCCAGATAGAGGTTACACCGCATGTTAATTTCATTCAAAATTATTTTTTTCTAAGGCCTTATGGATTGACGAGTACTGTACGTGGTACTTTTCCTTACTTTATTCACGATCAAACAAATGCTGTATATGCTGGCGTAGATATGGATATACAAAAGCAATGGAATTCTTCATTTAGTACCGAACTAAAGACATCTTATGTATATGCTAAAGACACAAAGAATGATCAGCCATTTGTAGGTATTCCCCCATTTAACCTTCAGATGAGTTTGACTAAAAAAATGAATTCTTTTACCTTCATCATAAGTTCTGAATGGACTGCTAGACAAACATATAGCCCATCAGTCATCGCTCCAGAAGAGTTTGAAACTTCAAATGTTGTTTTTGAAGAAAATGAGATATTCGATTTCCTAGCAGCGCCAGATAGTTTCTTTTTACTCAATGCTGAAATCACCTATGAATATAAAGACCTCACTTTCAAGTTGAAGGCTGACAACATTTTTAATAAAAGCTATAGAAACTACACTGACAACCTTAGATATTTTGCTGATGATTTAGGACTAAATATTGGTTTTCTCGCTAGCTATACATTTTAGTTTATACAACATTGTTGCATTTAAAACAATACATACTATACTTGCAATACTATTGCAAAAATAAAATATCATAAAAATGAAGAATTATTTACTATTTGGATTTATCCTTTCTGCATCACTTCTATTAAGTTGTGGAGATGATGATGTCCCTGGAAAAGAAAATGAAGAAGAAATAATCAATGAAATTACGCTAACATTTACTCCTGATGGAGTTGGCGAGGATGTTGTCGCAACATATATTGATGCGGATGGTGATGGTGCTGGAAATCCTGTTCTTACAGAAATCAATCTTAAAACAAGCACTACCTATACGCTTTCCATCACTTTTGAAAATACACTTGAATCTCCTGTTGAGGACATCACAGAAGAGGTGGAAGAAGAAGGAGACGAACATCAAATTTTCTTTGGATGGACATCAGATATCTTTTCTAATCCTGCTGGTACAGGTAATATATCTTCTCAAGGGTCTGTCTCTTACCAAGATCAAGATGAGAATGGTGATCCTATAGGTTTGTCTACGAGATGGACTACTTCAGACCAAGTATCTCAAGGTGGTAGCTTTCAAATACTATTAAAGCACCAACCAAATATCAAGTCAGATACAAGCTTATCCACTGATGGGGAAACAGATATAGATCAGACTTGGGTGATAAATATTAATTGATTTTTAAAAATAAACATTAATTCTTCTCAATTTTAACTGGCTGAGCCATTTCGTGTTGTCGGAATGGCTTTT
>CAYGTD010000346.1:0-3727 GCA_964352725.1 uncultured Roseivirgaceae bacterium | reverse complement strand
CTCCAACAAAGCTGATAGCGCAGTGGTCGTATTTAATCAGATTCTTTCAAATGCTGACCCGAAAAATCCGATGAGTAAGCTTTCCGCTTATGGGAATTTAGGAAGAGCTTATCGCCAACTGGGCAACTATGCAGAAGCCATTGATTGTTTTGAGCAGTGTGTAAACCTTGATTCAACAAATGAATTCTCACTATTGAACAGCTACTTAAACATCGCTGGAATGTATCGAGACATGGAGTTCTTCGAAACAGGAATCAATACATTGAAGCAAGTAGATATACAATCTATCCCACCACAACCAGTCTTAATTGCCTACTTCAGCAATCTTGGTGAATTGTACTTAAGAAATGACGAATTTGATTCTGCACTTTTATATCTAAATAAAGGACTCGAATTGGCTAAGAAGTTGAGACAACCGCAGCAAGCGTTGGGAAATAGGCTGACACAGGTAAATATATATCTGTTGAAAGAAGACACAAAAACAGCCGGAAGGCTGCTGGGTGAGGTGAAAAATGATCTACTTTTTTACTCTTCCCCTCCTACTCTCATTGATTATCATCTTAAAAAAGCAAATTACTTTCTTAAAACAGAGCAACTTGATTCAGCTATTCTCACTTCAAAAAAAACCATCGCTATTGCAGAGAGTAGTAGAATGCCAAATGCGATAGGAAACAGCTTGGAAATCATAGCTCAATCCTATGAAAAGAAAAGAGTTTTGGATAGTAGTAATTACTACTATAAGCGTCACTCGGAAGCTAGGGAATTACAGATCGATACTGGCAAAGAAAAATTGGCCCAAGAGGCAAAATCAAGATATATGCTTGCTCAGAAGGAAAAGCAATTGAGTGATGGTATTTCCGAATCAGAAAAACTCAAACTTTGGCAAAAGATTCTACTATCAGTACTTATTATTTTAGTGATCGTAGCACTTTACATTCTATTTAAGTTTATCAGATCAAAGAGGATGATAACTAAACAAGCCTTTCATAACGAAAAATTATCGGAAGAAATAGAGCGAAATAAAAATGAAATAATTGAGCTAAAAAGTAAGGCCATTCTCAATTTGGATGACATCATTTCAATAAAGGCAGATGGTCACTATCTGGAGTTTAATCTTCAAAACAAGAAAAAGCCTGAAGTAGATCGAAATCAAATAAAATCCTTACTAGTCAATCTGCCTACTAATTTTGTTCAAACACATCGATCTTATGTCGTGAACGTTTCGCACATTAAGCTGAAGCAAGCACTTAAAATTATCTTGAAAGATGGTTCCGAAGTTCCTATTTCAAGAACATATAAAAAGAGGTTAAACGAGGTAATGGATTTAGTATAGTGAAGTAGTTATGCGTTTTTTCCTTTCATACATATATATACTCCTTTTTCAAGTACACATACAAGCATCCACAATAACGGAGGAAACTACCCCCCTTATTATTTCTTCTAAAACCAACATTTATAATCTGAATCCTAATACGAGGGTTTTCATTACACGTGATACACTTTCAGGAAATGAAGCATGGATGGCCATTCTGAACGGAAGAATGGAGGAAATTCAACCTACGATTAATCCTGGAATGAATGAAAAGGATCAAACATTCTGGTTACTCTTCACTATTGAAAACCAAATTGAGAACGAAGAAATCTATTTAGAAATAGACTATCCACAACTCGATTACATTCAGCTTTTATCGCTAGAAGGAGATTCAGTATCACTTATTTATAAGACAGGAGATCGTTTTCCTTTCGATAGCAGACCAGTGTTCTACAGGAATTTCATTTTACCAATGAAAATAGCAAATGGAAAATCTAAAAGCTTTCTGCTCAATGTTGATAAAAGATCTTCCGCTATTCGTTTTCCCATAGAAGTGTATTCAAGTGAAATATCACTTTCAAGGATATCGAAAGAGAATATCTATTACGGCATCTATTTTGGCTTTTTCCTTTTGATTTTTCTTGTCTCGCTATTAGTGGGGCTGTTTCTTAAAAGAGCGCTTTTTATTTGGTATTCATTTTACGTACTCTTCTTCTCGTTATGGATTTTTTCTAGACTGGGGTTTTCCTATCAGTACATAATTCCAAACTACCCAGCCTTAAATACCCACTTTTTTCCGGTGATCACTTCCACTGCCATCACCTTTCTTATTTTGTACGTGATGTCTTTTTTTGAAACGAAAGTTACCATACCTCATTTTCATAAATTGATGCAAGGTGTTCTATCCTTTATTATTTCATTCTTCTTTATATGGGCACTCATTCCTGATCAATTCTTAAAGTTTGCTCCTCTTCTATTCTTTATTAAATACACGCTTACTTTTCTGGTCATTGTATTTGCCTATACTGCAGCTATCAATTTTTTGAAAATCGATGCTTTTCGAGCGAAGATATTTATTGGTGCCTACTCTATGCTGTTTCTAGGAATTGCCAGCGTAATTTTTGGCGAGTACGGACTAGGTAAATTCACCTTCCTTATAGATCCTTTTATGCTGGGCTTTATGGTAGAGGTGATCATGCTCACCTTTCTCATGATACGGTCTGTATTGAAAATACTTTCCCAAAAAGAAGAGCTTCTAGAAGGAAATCAGCACTTAGCTCTTATTTTGAAAAATACGAAGAAGAGAAAAGAAGCATCGCTTTTCACACTCAGCAGCAAGGCAGTCATCAATCTAAGTGATCTTATGTACATCAAATCAGATGATCACTACCTTGAATTCAATTTTAAAAATAGAGATAGACCCGAAGTAGATCGAGGTAAGATGAATGAACTTTTAAAAAGACTCCCTAGTCAGTTCGTGAAGGTTCATAGATCCTACCTAGTAAACACTAATTTCATCAAACTCATAAAATCAAAACAGTTAGTTATAAAAAATGGAGAAGAGCTACCTATCTCACGAACCTATAAAGATTCACTCAAGGAAATAACGGAGATTATCAAGTGATAATGTAAACGAATTAGGTCACTCACGCTGCTAAACGTGTCATTCACGACAAAAATTTGGATTACTTGATATAGAGGCATTTAATTAGGGGTATGAAAAGCGCAAACACAAATTACCTAGAAAAGCTTAGCAACCGCGAGTTTGAAGTATTAGATCTTCTATGTGATGGGTTTTCTAGAGAGAGAATAGCCGATAGATTGAGTATTTCAAAACTTACCTATGACAGCTATCGAAAAAGTATCCGAGAAAAACTTGGAATCAGAAATCAATCTGACTGGGGAAAGGTGATGTACGAATTTTCACAATCCAATTTGAATCAATAACATCTATAACTACCGCCATGAAAAAGACACTTCTTCTTATCACACTATTAGTCATCATAATGACCATGTTCATTTCAATGTAAAAATCAGAAAATACCTCTGAAGAGGTATTCCTCTAAGTAAATAATTAAATAACTTTAAGCATTCGTCAAATAACATTATAATCCGTATTATGAAAAATTTATTATCCCTTATTGCTTTACTCACCTGCGTGTATGGTTTCTCGCAAACCCTCATAGGTGGAACCATCGCTACAAACACCACATATACCTTGGCTAGTAGCCCGTATGAAGTCACTAGTACGATTACAGTAAATACTGGTGTGACGTTGACCATTGAGTCTGGCGTTGAGATTAGCTTTAGAGATAATATGGAGCTACAAGTAAACGGAACATTGGTAGCTGATGGGGCAACATTCACTTCAGCCAATGAATCACCTGTAGCAGGTAGTTGGTTGGGGATTGATAT
>CAYGTD010000345.1:0-3760 GCA_964352725.1 uncultured Roseivirgaceae bacterium | reverse complement strand
TCCTTCTAATGCCAATTTCTTATTGGTTGAATTTGAAGATGCAAAAATGACGTATTCAGAGCTATCCAATAAAGGAATTATCGTTAGAGATCGATCAAGTCAAGTGGCTAATACACTCCGCCTAACGATTGGAACACCAGAAGAAAACAAGCGATTGATAGCAGCGCTAAAGGGAGATACGTACTTTACTGAAGGAAGAATAGGAAGATGCGTAAGAGCTACTTCAGAGACCAAAATAAAAATAGAGGTCAACTTGGATGATCCTACTTCTACCTCTATTTCTACAGGAGTTGCCTTTTTTGATCATATGCTAGATCAGATTGCTCGCCATGGAGCCATAGGTCTTCAAGTGCTTGTGGAGGGAGATATAAAAATCGATACCCATCACACTATTGAAGATACGGCGCTTGCTTTAGGTACCGCATTTAATGACGCATTAAAAGAGCGAAAGGGAATAGAACGTTACGGCTTTCTACTGCCTATGGATGATTGTTTGGCACAGGTTGCCATTGATTTTGGTGGTCGACCTTGGTTGGAGTGGGATGCAGATTTTAAAGCGACATATGTTGGGGAAATGCCTATGGAAATGGCTTCTCATTTTTTTAAATCATTCTCAGACACGGCACGATGCAATTTGAATATCAAAGCTGAGGGAGATAATGATCATCATAAGATTGAGTCCATTTTCAAAGCGTTTGCAAGAGCAATAAAAATGGCAGTGAGGAAAGATGATAGTGGTGTTTTGCCAAGTACTAAAGGAGTTTTATAAAAGAATTGAGAAATTGGAAGTGAGAATATAGAATGGAAAAAAGCAAATCATTCACAGAACTAATCGTTTGGCAAAAGGCTCATGGTTTAGCGTTAGAGGTATACAAGCTTCTTTATTCATGCAAAACAGCCATTCTAAATTCTAACTCCTGAATACAGATTACTTAACAATGATAGCAATCGTAAAATACAATGCCGGTAATATCCGATCAGTAAAAAACGCACTTGACCGTATTGGCGTAGAGTCAGTCATTACAGATGATCCAGAGATTTTAAAAAAAGCAGACAAAGTGATATTTCCAGGGGTGGGTGAAGCAGGAACTGCGATGAGTTATCTTAAAGACAGGGGATTGGATGAGGTTATCACTTCATTGAAGCAGCCTTTTCTAGGCATCTGTTTAGGTATGCAACTGATGTGTTCATTCTCAGAAGAAAAAGACACAAAATGCCTAGGCATATTTAAAGAAAAGGTGCTTAAGTTCCCTCCTAAAGGTATCGTCCCCCATATGGGATGGAATGATTTCACCAAAGCAGAAGGTCCACTCTTTAAAGGTATTGAGAAAACGGACAACATGTATTTTGTTCATAGCTACTTTGCGGAAGTGGGCGAGGATACAGTTGGAGAGACAGATTACTTGGTGCCGTTTACCTCTGCTCTGCAAAAGAACAACTTCTACGGCGTACAGTTTCACCCTGAGAAGTCAGCAGATGTGGGTAGGAAATTGATTGAGAATTTTTTGAAACTATGAAAAATGAACGTTCCTTTCACATTGAGTTCATCGAAATGGACAATACCGGTTTCGATAAACTCAACCTGACATTAATTTTAAAGAAATGCGAATAATACCAGCCATAGACATCATAGAAGGAAAGTGCGTAAGACTTTCCAAAGGTGATTACAACACCAAGAAAATTTACAATGAAGATCCACTCGAAGTGGCTAAGTCATTTGAAGATGCGGGACTGCAGTATCTACACTTAGTTGATTTAGACGGAGCAAAAGCCAAGCACATTGTGAACTGGAAAGTGCTGGAAAAACTAGCAACTCAAACCAGTTTAAGAATTGATTTTGGAGGAGGAATAAAATCAGATGAAGATTTGAAGGTAGCCTTTGAAAGTGGCGCAAAGCAAATCACTGGAGGAAGCATAGCTGTGAAAGAGCCGGTGAAATTCGCTTCATGGATTACTGCGTACGGTGCAGAGAAAATCATTTTAGGAGCCGATGCAATGGATGGGAAAATCGCCGTATCTGGATGGCAAGAAGAATCTGACCTAGAAATCGAAAAGTTCATCAATGACTATGTATCCAAAGGAATAGAATACGTGATTTCTACCGACATTTCTAAGGATGGAATGTTGGAAGGTCCTTCCTTCGAATTGTATGAATCCATTTTAAAGAAATTGCCCAAACTAAAGTTGATAGCCAGTGGAGGAGTGTCCTCCATTGATGATTTGATCCAGCTAAAAGAGAATGGGCTGGAAGGTGCGATTGTGGGGAAAGCGATTTATGAAAATAGAATTGATCTTAAAGAACTGTATAAAATATAGTAAGTCTCCCCCTCATTGAGGGGGTTGGGGGGAGGAATGCTTATTATCACACCTCCCCCTAGCCCCTCCAAAGGGGGAAATAAAACCATTATGACACTAAAAAAACGCATAATACCCTGCTTAGATATTAAAGACGGACTAACGGTAAAGGGCGTCAACTTTGTAGATATCCGAAGCGCCGGTGACCCAATTGAGTTGGCAAAACGCTATGTAAAAGAAGGGGCAGATGAACTGGTATTTCTAGACATCACTGCTACAGTAGATGGAAGAAAGACATTTGTTGCGTTGGTGGAGCAAATTGCACATGAAATTAATATCCCGTTCACAGTGGGTGGCGGTATTTCTTCTGTTGAAGATGCAGCGGTACTCGTAAAGGCTGGAGCGGATAAAGTAAGCGTCAACTCTGCCGCGGTAAGAAGACCAGAACTGATAAAAGAAATAGCGGATGAATTCGGAAGTCAGTTTATGGTAGTTGCTATTGATGCTGGATTGGTAGAAGACGAATGGAAAGTGTTTGTAAAAGGGGGTAGAGAAGCCACTGTTCTTAATGTCTTGGAATGGGCAAAAAAAGCGGAGTTATTGGGAGCTGGCGAAATCGTCCTTACATCCATGCAGAACGATGGAACTAAAGCAGGTTTTGCCATCGAGCTAACTAATCAACTTTCGGAAGTATTGAATATCCCGATTATTGCTTCGGGTGGAGCCGGCACTAGTGAGCATTTTGCGGAAGTATTTGAAAAAACAAAAGCAACTGGTGCTTTGGCGGCAAGTGTTTTTCATTTTGGAGAGATTCCGATCCCTGAACTCAAGGAGTTTCTTAGAGAAAAGAAAATAGACGTAAGACTTTAGAAAGTGTTATTAGCAGATTATCAGGAACAGTGGGTAAATGATTTCCTTGAAATCAAGAAAATTTTGATAGCATCGAATAGAAATATATCTATTGAGATAGAGCATATCGGCAGCACATCTATTCCTAAATTGACGGCAAAACCTATTATTGATATTGATTTGGTTTACTACTTAGAAAATGATTTTGATGCAATCAAATTTAACCTTGAGTCTATTGGATACTATCACAATGGGAATCAAGGAATAGAAGGGCGAGAAGTATTTAAAAGAGTTAAAGCAGCGAATCATCCAATACTTGATAGCATCTCGCACCATTTATATGTATGTCATCAAGACAGTCAAGAACTGAAAAACCATTTGCTTTTTCGAGACCATCTAAAGTCGAATGAAAGTGCAAGAAATCAATACAAGAAAATAAAATTAGATCTGGCAGAAAAAGCCAATCAAGACAAAAAAGCTTACGCAATTCTGAAGGAGCAAGAAGCAACTCAATTCGTTCAGGATTGCATCAAAAAAGAAATAGAAAATGGAAAATAAAGAACTAATACCCGCAATCATTCAACACGCTCAAACCAATCAAGTATTGATGTTAGGC
>CAYGTD010000344.1:0-3766 GCA_964352725.1 uncultured Roseivirgaceae bacterium | reverse complement strand
TGCTATTCATCCATTCTCCGGTGAGAAGCTTCCTGTCTGGATTGCCGATTATGTTCTTGCAGGGTATGGCACAGGGGCAGTAATGGCTGTCCCAAGTGGAGATCAACGAGATTTTGATTTTGCAAAGAAATTTGATTTGCCGATTGTACAGATCAATGATGCACAGGAAGTAACGGAGACAGAGGCAGACCCTACTAAAGATGGCAAAATTATTAATTCTGACTTTCTGAATGGATTATCTCCATCGGAAGCAATGGAAAAAGGAATAGAAGAAGTTGGAAAGAGGAATATTGGCCAACGAAAAGTCAACTTCAAATTGCGGGATGCCATATTTGGACGTCAGCGATATTGGGGAGAACCAATTCCAGTTTTCTATGAAGAAGGCATTCCCAAATTGATAGAAGATGAGAATCTACCAGTGAAACTCCCTTCAGTAGATGAATACTTACCTACAGAAGATGGAGACCCTCCTTTGGGACGTGCAAAAGAATGGAATCATCATGGAAATCCATACGAACTATCTACTATGCCAGGATGGGCTGGTAGTAGTTGGTACTTTTTTAGGTATATGGATTCAACTAATGAAAATGAATTTTGTGGAGAAGAGGCATTAAAGTATTGGAAAGAGGTTGACTTCTATATGGGCGGATCAGAGCATGCTACCGGTCACCTACTCTACTCTCGATTCTGGACAAAATTCCTTTTTGATCGTGGATTCATTGCAGTGGATGAATATGCTAAGAAGTTAGTAAACCAAGGAATGATTCAGGGCAGATCAAGTTTTGCTCATCGTATTAATGGAGAAAATAAATACGTTTCTAAAGGTTTAAAAGACGATTATGAAACCACTCCAATACATGTAGATGTAAACATTGTAAAAGATGACATTTTAGATGTTGAGGCATTCAAAAATTCACGCCTAGATGCCAAAGACGCAGCATTTATTTTGGACAATGGAAAGTTTGAGTGCAGCTGGGAAGTAGAAAAAATGTCTAAGTCTAAATTCAATGTAGTCAACCCAGACGACCTAATTGAAAAGTATGGAGCAGATACGTTGAGGATGTATGAAATGTTTCTAGGTCCTATAGAGCAAAGTAAACCTTGGAATACCAATGGAATTGAAGGTGTTTATAAATTCTTGAAAAAATATTGGAATTTATTTCATCAAACTGAATCCTTTGCTGTTTCGGAGGAAGAACCTACTAAAGAGGAGTACAAAGTTCTTTTTAGCACTATCAAAAAAGTAAAAGAAGATGCTGAAAGACTTTCGCTTAACACATCCGTGAGTACATTCATGATTGCTGTGAATGAGTTGAATTCATTGAAAAGCAATAAGAGAGCTATTCTTGAGCCTTTAACTATTGTCTTATCTCCTTTCGCTCCACACATCACAGAGGAAGTGTGGCGACTATTAGGTCATACTGATTCTATAACCAAAGCAACATATCCAGAAGTGATAGAATCATACCTTCAGGAAGATTCATTTGAGTATCCCATTTCCATCAATGGGAAAATGAGAGTCAAAATCAGTTTTGCTGCTGATGCGTCTAAAGAAGCCATCGAAGAAGAAGCTCTGAAGAATGAAGTAGTGATGAAATGGATGGACGGAAAACCTGCTAGGAAAGTAATCGTTGTTCCTAAGAAGATTGTGAATATTGTGATCTAATCTCAATTCTAAAAAACAAAAAAAATAGCCTCATCTTTCAATGAGGCTATTTTTTTGATCAATGTTTACTAATGCATTATGATCAAACGCTTCGCGTATCGACTATTGTCTTCACCGTACATATGGAAGAGATAAATACCAGAAGGAATGTCTTCAGTAACAATCATTAACTGCTTCGTTCCTTTACCTGCTATTCCTTTTAGCACTTCTCTACCTGCTTGATCATATACAATCCATTCTCCTTTTGTTTCTGTGATTTCATCAAATTCGATTGTTACTTCTTTATCAGCTGGATTTGGATAAATAGTAAAGTTTGAAATTGGATTCAATCCTAGCGCATTTCCAGTAAGACCAACCACATCTACATATGCCGCTTGGAGAACTTCCTTTTTAACTCGTCCTGTATAATTTTCATCAGTAGGATCTTCAGGAGAAGCATTCTCGTTACTTTGAACAAAAGCAATTATTCTTAATCGATCTACATTATATACGTTTGTCACTTCCCAATTCATTGTATAATTAAATACTTGACCATTTGATACCGTACCCGAATAGTTGTATCCAGCTGGACTAGGATTCATCACTCTCAATACATTGAGAATAGACTCACCTCTTTCGAAAGCGCCTAGCGTATTCCCTGGTAGACCTGCTCCATCCATGATATCATCAACTTCCACAGAAGTTTCCACCACAGCGAAATAGAATGATAAGTCCAAAGTAGTATCATTCTCTACCTGAGACTCGAAGTTTACAGAAGCATTTATCACATTATCGGTCACAGAATTTACTGTCAGATCGTTTACCTCAAAAAGAACACTAGCCAATTCCTTCAAATTAATATCACTTATATTCCAATTTATGTCATCTTTTTGCTCATAAACATCTCCATCAATGACTGTATTAGGTTCGCTATTGACCTCATAGTATTCCGCTCTAGCACCAGGTCCTCCAGGATTTCTTTCATTCAGAATATCTCTTGCTCCTGAACTTGCAAAATCCGTCATGTAATTGATATACATCACCTCATTTCTATCTATCTCCCCAACAATCGCTTGTTGGAAAGCTTTACTTTTAGCAGAAAGAGTAGAACTGAATTGCTCTACAAGAACCGTTTTTCCTAGCTCATATAGCTTGAAATTATCTATACCAAATCCTTCTTTGGTTTTCTCTGCATCAATAGCATTAAGTGCAAATCTGAAACGCACATTAGTCAAATCACTACCATCTGGGAAATTCAATGGGTGTATGCTTTCAACCCATGATGGATTAACATCAGAATCTGACCACCCTACTCTATTTGGATTATAATTAGTCCCTCCATTTACACTAGGTTTATTATCACCAGGTGTTGCAGATATGTTATTTGCATTGTACCAATTTACTCCAGTACCAACATTTCCATCAAAATTACCAACGGTTATCCATTCGTCTCCATTCGTTACTGAAAACTGAAAAACGACTCCATCTTTATTTCCATCTAAATTTCTAATAGAATAAAAACTCACCGCATGATTTGTTAGCGCCGTGATATCAAATGCAGGAGAATAAAGAAATGACTCTTCTGCATTTAGATAGTTTCCGCTAAGGTTAGTCACCCATGCTCCACCACCACCATCTGAATCAGCATTTATAACTGAACCTGATGGTGTACCATGTTCCCAAGAACTCGTATTTGCAGGATTATCTGTACTTCCGCTGAGACCATCTATACTCTGAAACTCAGCGAACCAACCTTCATCATCACCATCAAAATCATACGTAGTGATTCCGCTTAAGACATTTTTTTGAAGAATTCTGAATGTTCGTTCTCTTACTTCATTGCAACCATTTTCTGTTGTGATAGTCATCGTTGCAATATAATCTCCTACTGAAGTAAATGTGTGTACAAATTCTAAGGTATCGCTAGAAGTATGTGTAACTCCACCATCAGGACCAGTTACGGACAATTCTAAACCATCCACTGCTATATCTGTCCTGTTGAAATCTTCAAAAGTGAATGTTGTTGGTTCACCCACCACTATTCCATCAAATCCAAACTGTGGATTTGGTATTGGGCTGACTATTATTGAGAAAAAGATAGTTTCACTATTACATCCAGGA
>CAYGTD010000343.1:0-3767 GCA_964352725.1 uncultured Roseivirgaceae bacterium | reverse complement strand
AAACAACATGGTTTTGTAGTAAAAAACTACAATTAATTATAAATAATTATTATTCAATAAGTTAAGTACTCAATATTTGATTAAAAATTCAATTAATGGAGCGTAAAATCGATTATTTGTACTTTATGATGATCGCTATTTGTAACATTTGAATAAGTCATTCGTCATCTCATCAAAGAACGACAAAACATGACTCAATCTGTCAGCCAAACAAAAACCATTAGTATATTCATTCAGACAATCATCCTTGGTTTCATCCTCTTCGCTCTCCCTAACCTCTTCTTTGGAATCACCAAATTCAATGGAGGACTAACGGGAGTTAACCTCCTCTACTCTGCTCTTTTTCAATTTGTATCTGTGACTTTTTTGATTCATTTCTCACTTGGGAAGATAGGTCAAAATCTGGAGTTTATTGGGTTAAAATTTACCCATATTAAAAAGGATATTTTATTTGGATCAGCTTTTGGATTAGGATGGACATTTCTACAATTTGTCCTTATCATCCCTAACACTGGAGGAGCTGAAAGAGAAGATATTTCTCAGATGGTCGGTATGTTTGACGGTACACTTATTGGCACAATTTCTTTCATTGCATTAGGAGTGATTGGCGGAGGCATCACTGAAGAAATTTATAACCGAGGGTACTTCATCAATGTCCTGAAAAGTACCTTCAAAAATCAGCGCGTTGGCGTCTGGATTTCATCACTTTCATCCATCCTTTTTTTCTGTGCTGGACACCTTCCAAATAGCCCATTAATGTGGTTCGATATTTTGGTTCCTACTGTAGGTTATACATTCCTTTTCATTGCCACTGGAAGACTACTTCCATCCATCATTGCACATGGACTTTACAATGTGTCAGCTATCCTTTTGACGTACTATATGTATGCCTAATTGCGAAAGCAAATAACACCTAACATCCAATGCTACCAAAAGAAAACGTAAGCACCTGTTCTACTTTTTCACCTTTTGAATTCTCCGCTGGCAACCACTTATTTGTAGTCTCGGAAATTAACCGAACCATCTGCTGATCTACCGTTAGGTTTCCTGATGTTGAAATTAGATTTACACTTGAAATAGAGCCTAGCTGATCCACTGTGAAATTGATCTTACCATCACGCCACTGATTATTTTGCCACAGCTTGATTATGGTAGAACTATTATCTCTTAGATAAGAAATCAATTGATCATGTCCATCTATATATTCTGCTTGTTTCTCCGGAACTATAGACACCATATAGTTTAGACTTCCTGATTTCCAGCTAGTAGCATGCTCAGCTCCAAACTGAAGATTATCAGAATACTTGGTACTTTTTATTAACGCTAATTGAGGTTCATTCAATATTAATCCGTCACCGGCTACTCCTGTTTCTAAATCGAAATTTTCTATACGCACATGAGTCTTATTAATGAAGTATTGATTCCAATTTGCGTCTCGGGGAATAATTTCACTAATTGAAACGGCTTTATCCAAATCTTCTTTTGAGATAGTAGCAATAAATCGAGTACCCACATCAAGTGCAAAATCATTGAATGCAATAGGTTGCTCTGACCTACTCACTAATGTTTCTTCAATTCGATTTACTATCGCATCGGTCTTTTCACTTATTTCTATTTCGTTTTCTTGCTTGCTCACTAATCCAATAGCCATAAGACCCAGCACACCTATAGTCATGCATATAATCACTAAACTCTTTTTCATTTCGTTATTCTTTTTGATGTAACTCATGCCAAGGATACGATGTATCTCATTGTGAAGATGATAATGAATGTAAAATGATGTAAATCTTGTGTAAAACAGTTTTGACTGGCTGAGATTAAAATAGATTTGTGATATGACTCCTAAACTATTCAGGTTCTCCGCTTTGATAGCTCTTTGCTTGATGCTGATCACCTTAAAAATCGGTGCACAAAATGCTTTTAATGAGAAGCACTTGGAAGTTTCTCTTAGAATGATAGGTCATAGAATATTGCTAAATGCTGCGGATAGTGTTTCACGTGTATTACCCATTATTGGCACAAATGGTCAATACAGGATTGAGTTTGAATCTGAATTCGGATTTATGCCGGATGATCTGGTGCAAGCAGTAAGCGAAATTATGAAAGAGAACAAAACCGCAGTTCGTTACATCGTAGAAGTAGAAGAGTGCGAAACAGCGCAAATAGTTTATAGTTTCGAAATAGATAACCTTGACCATAAGGACATCATACCATGCAAGCCCAGAGGTCAATCCAAAGAGTGTTTTAGTTTAGTATTTACCATCCTGGAAAAGGGAGGAATAGTTGAAGAATCTGAAGAAACGGGAAAATCAAGTGTGATAGCTACTGTTGCGATTCCGCTTAGCATCGGACTAATTGTTCTATTTAGTATTGGTTTTATGATCTTCTACCATAAAAAGAAGTCGCGAGTTATTGATGGATTTATAAAATTAGGGAAGTATCGATTTGATCAACGAAATGCTTTATTAATCTTAGAAGAACAAAAAACAGAGCTTACAAGTAAGGAGGCAGATTTACTCAAACTACTTTATTCATCAGCAAACGCTCTGGTGAAGCGTGAGACAATACTTAATGAAATATGGGAGGATGAAGGCAATTATGTGGGCAGAACGCTCGATGTTTTCATCTCGAAGCTTCGTGCTAAACTTCAAGCTGATCCTGCAATTAAGATTGTGAATATTCGCGGTGTGGGATATAAGCTTGTTATTAATGATTAGATCTTGACTTAAGACGCAAAAAAATTCTTTCCTACACAATTAAAAATGAGAAATTAATTACGACCTTACTTAAAAAAAATCATGGGAAAAGGACAAGATGCCAAAAAAGCAGTAAAAAAAGAGCCAACTAAAACGGCGAAAGAGAAGAAGGCAGAGAAAAGAGAAAAGAAGAGTAAGTACTAGGGCTGCCTGATCAAGAATAAAATGAGCATCTTTTATATCATAAAGATTGCTCATTTTTTTTACCCAAAGTAATAATTAGTTGAGCATTTTAAAATTTCAAGATGCTATTTCAACCCTTAAACGAAAGATAATTCTAAACTTAAAGCTGTTTCTTATGAGGGTTATAGTCAGTTAAAAAATCAACGATGACGATTCATTGGTGACTCAAGTCATCAGTTACTCTGCCATAAGTCATGTGCTTTCCTATTTGATTCTTTAATCTTTATAGGCAAAAAGAAGCATGGGAGATCACCTCGTAAAGTCTGCCTTGGACAAAGAAGTGCGGACGCAGTTCATCAAGCACCTGCTCAATGACATTAAATGCATGGAGCTGATGTTGGAACGAAACCTTATTGAATCGGGCATCAACCGTATTGGCGCAGAGCAAGAATTTTGTCTTATTTCCAAAAACTGGAGGCCAGAAAAAAATGCTGAAGAAATTCTCAAAGCAATAAACGACCCTCATTTCACAACGGAACTCGCTCGATTCAACTTAGAAATCAATTTGGATCCTGTAGAACTTGAAGGTGATTGTTTCACCAAAGTCTTTGATCAAATGAGAGAGCTTTTGGGAAAAGCGAAAACAGAAGCTGAAAAACGGAATACACTGATCCTGTTAACGGGAATACTGCCCACCATCAGCAAAACAGAGCTTGCCTTTGAATACATGACCCCTCAACCAAGATATTGGTTATTGAATGAACTAGTGAAAGATATCAGAGGTTCTGATTTCCATTTGCACATCAAAGGCGTAGATGAACTATCTATATCCCATGATTCCGTATTAATGGAAGCTTGTAACACCAGCTTTCAGCTCCACCTTCAGAT
>CAYGTD010000342.1:0-3772 GCA_964352725.1 uncultured Roseivirgaceae bacterium | reverse complement strand
TGTTAATCAACTGGACTTTGAAACGAATCCTAGCTTCTCTTTGACTGTTCAAGTGGCTGATGCTGAATTAAATGCATCTGCAACGATTACTGTCAACTTGAATGACTTGGCAGATACCAATCAAGCGCCGGAAATAGTAGCTCAAACATTTGATATAGATGAGAATAGTGCCAATGGAACGGCTGTGGGTACCGTTGCAGCAAGTGATCCTGATAATGATGCGTTGACTTACTCCATCACGGCAGGGAATACAAATAGTGCGTTTGCTATTGATGCAGCAAGTGGAGCATTGACAGTCGCAGATGTCAACCAACTTGATTTTGAGACCTCTCCTACTTTCAGCTTGACTGTACAAGTAGCTGATGCTGAGTTCAGTGCTTCTGCTACCATTACAGTAAACCTTATTGATGTAGATGAAACGGCTAACCAAGCACCTCAAATAGCGGCTCAATCATTTAGTGTTGATGAGAACAGTGCCAATGGAACATCTGTGGGTACCGTTGTAGCAAGTGATCCTGATGGTGATGCGTTGACTTATGCAATCATTGGTGGCAATACCAACAATGCATTTGTAATAGATCCATCTTCTGGTCTGTTGAGTGTATCAAATACGGATGCATTGGATTTTGAAACAACGTCTTCTTTTTCACTCAATATCCTTGTAGCTGATTCAGAATTAAATAGTTCAGCTATTATAACTGTTGATTTGAATGATCTAGATGAAAATGCGCTCAGTTTGTCGGACGATGTAAAATCTAAAGTAGAGTACTTTCCAAACCCAAGCATTGAAAGATTGAATATACATTTCCCAAAAGAAATGATTCAAGGAAGTTGGGAACTAATTGGATTAGATGGTAAAAAAGTAATGCAAGGTCAAATACATAGATTAGAAGACACCATTGATGTATCTCAACTAGTAGAAGGCTCCTACATTATTATGATGCGGAAAGAGCTAGTGTCTTTCTCAATACGAATTATTAAAAAATAAATCCTTGATATACTAAAGCTATCACAAGGTGATAGCAGGCAGCTAGGCTCACCATTTCGGTGAGCCTTTTTTCATTATTCACGTATTCTATTGGTATTTATCCATCTAATACTATCTTTAGTCTCAGGCAAGTAGTATGGAAGCACATTTAAACATAGATTCTTTAAATGATAAGTATTTAGAAAACCTTGATGAATTTCAAAATTTCATTGATGGGTTGACAATTGGCATTGGAGTATATAATAAAAACGCAGCACCAATAGAATGCAACAAAGCTGCCTTCCGTCTGTTAGGACTTTCTAAAGAGCAGTTTATGGGTAATTCCGCAATGGATCCTTATTGGAAAGTAACCCATGCGGATGGTAGCAAGTTTGAGACTTATGATTTTCCTATAGTAGAAGTCATTACCCATTATAAGCCTATTCTAGGCGTAATAATGGGAGTTTCAAGACCTCTTCTCAATGACAAAATATGGCTTGAAGTCAACACTCATCCAATTCTTAATTCTTACAATACTATCCGTCATGTATTTTGTACATATAAAGATGTCTCAAATCTGTATAAAGAAAATTTTTGATTGCTGATTGACAATTTTCTACGATTTTTTTTGCATCACATTATTATTATTAAACTAAGCCCCTAAAACTCAATAATCACAAACTCTGTTCTTCGATTTTTGGCTCTACCCTCTTTGGTAGTATTATCAGCGATTGGGACAGTTTCTCCATAACCTTTGGCAATTAGCCTGCTAGCATCTATACCCGCAAGTACCATATAATCAACTACAGATTGAGCTCTTTTTGCTGACAAGCTCATGTTAGCTGCATCTCCACCAAGGTTATCAGTATGACCGCCAACTTCAATGACCATGGAACCATTCTTCTTCATTAAGTCAACAGCTTTGCTCAGCTCAACATAACTAATCGGTTTTAATTCAGCTTTTCCTAATTCAAAAAAGACGTTATTGATCACCACCTTTGTTCCCTTTTCAATGGGTTCCAAAGCAATGTTATTGGTAATTTCTGCATATGCAGTATCCTTAGGAAGGTTGAAGCTTTGAGAATAAAAGAAAAAACCTTGTGAGCTTGCAGATACACTGTAATCACGTCCAGCAGGTAGTACCACTAAGTACTCACCAGTGGCTTCATTGGACTTATTGGTCGCTATCAGTTCACCAGAATTGATATCCTCTATCAAAACAAGCGCACCAAGCGGTTGTTCATTGACTGCATTACTCACGATACCCTGCACTACAATGGTAGGTTTTGGTTTTAAGAAATCGGGAAGCTCTACCTGAAAAAGGTCGAAGTTAGATTCATCTAATCGTGAGGAAGCAAAATACGCTAAGCCCGAGGCAGATATACTAAAGTTGGTATCGTCACCAGAAGAGTTAATAGGTTTACCTAGGTTGATAGGTTTTGACCACTTTCCTTCCTCAAAAACAGCATAGAAGATATCAGCCCCTCCAAATCCAGGATGGCCTATGGTAGAATAATATAACGTTTTGCCATCTGCAGCAAGAAATGGACTGTTATCACTTAAAGGTGTATTTATAGTGCTCCCAAGGTTCTGAGGAATACCCCAAAGTCCTAAATGATTTTTTTCAGTCATATATAGATCTGAACCACCATATCCACCATCTCTAGTTGATGTGAAAATGATCCTATTTCCATCCGAATTGATCGTTGGCTGAGACTCCCAATCACTACTATTTACCACATTTCCCATATTTTGTGGTTCTGACCATTCCGTTCCTACAAGTTGTGTTATGTACAAATCACAACTCCCAACGCCTTTGTTTTCATCACAACGTACATACACCATCGTTTGTCCATCACCTGTAAAAGCAGAACCAAAATCATTGGCTTCTGAATTGATAGGTCTTGGAAGGAGCTCAGGAGTACTCCATAGCGAATCTTCCAAAGTAGAATAGTAAATATCTTCTCCAAAGTCATTTTCTGCGCTATTACTGTCCTTATAGTCAAACCCTCCTTTTCTTACACTAGTAAAATACAATCTTGTTCCTGTTGGATTTACATTAGGCATATAATCACCCGATACGCTGTTCAATGCATCTACTAGCACAGGATCGGACGTAGTATTTGGTTGCGTTCTAAGCTCTTGACTACTCGTTGCGTACTCAAGTCTGTTTTTCCCTAAATGTTCTGACTTTGATGCTTTAGGACCTTTGCCTGAGCGATCCATATAACGTTGGGAATAAGCGGCTGCCATTTTCAATTGATCAGTCGAAATAGCTGCTCGAACTACCTCATAATAAATAGCTGGATCATAATCTGGATTAATTTGCTCTAAACTTCTAAAAGCAAAAATGGCTTCCTTATACATGTTTTCATGCGCATACGTTTTTCCTAAGAAATACCATGCATCTTGAAACTTCGTATCCAGTTTTATGGCTTCTTGAAACTTTTCAATAGCAGTAGGGTAGCTTTCTACATTCAAAGCTTTCATCGCTTCTCTATAATAATCTTTACTAGCTGTTTGAGCATGTGCTGTAATGAATACAAAAAATAGAATGAGAAAATAGCCGGTTATTCTCTTTTGCATGGTTGACATTTGGTTGGTTCCATTGATGAAATTAGAAAATTATTTAGAGAAAATAGGATTTATCTTCTAAAACCAACGATTATTCTTCAGATTTCAGTTTCTCAATTTCATGTTGTTGAGCTTTTATTTTTTTCATCATCTCAATTTGATATAGCGTCAACTCTTCTATCTTCTTCAAGAGCAACATATTCATCACTCCAAGCTCTACCCCATTGGCTT
>CAYGTD010000341.1:1859-3780 GCA_964352725.1 uncultured Roseivirgaceae bacterium | reverse complement strand
ATCTATATTCGAATCAATCCACATTTAATGGCGGGTGGAAACTCCAATATTTCAGTAGGTCATATTGATTCCAAGTTTGGGATCTCTATACACCAGGTTCCCAATGTGGAGCGTATTGTCAAAAAATTGAATATCAATGTGATGGGGGTGCATGTGCATACAGGTTCAGATATTCTGGATGCAGATATTTTTATTAGAGCAGCAGAGCTCGTATACAGCGTAGTTGAAAAATTTGAGACGGTAACGCATATTGACTTTGGTAGTGGATTTAAAGTCGCCTATCGACCAACCGATCATCATACTGACATTGCCGCCTTTGGTAAGAAGTTCAGTAAATCCTTCAATGAATTTTGTGAAAAACAAGGGAAAGAATACACGCTGGAATTTGAGCCAGGAAAGTACATGGTAAGCAATGCAGGCTACTTTGTTGCCAAAGCCAATTTGATCAAACAAACTACATCATGCACATTTGTTGGTGTGGATAGTGGATTCAATCATTTCATCCGTCCGATGTTTTACAACGCCTATCATGAGATAGAAAACGTGTCGAATCCCGATGGAGAAAAGAAAGTGTATAGTGTAGTAGGCTATATCTGTGAAACAGATTCATTTGCCTATGATCGAATCATTCCAGAGGTGAGAAAAGGGGATTTATTGGTATTCAAAAATGCTGGAGCGTACTGTGCCACCATGGCTTCCAATTACAATTCTCGTCCTAGACCCGCAGAAGTCTTGATCCATAATGGAAAAGAACATTTGATTAAGCGTAGAGAAACCATTGAAGATATGTTGAGTACGCAGGTAGGTGCTGAGATAGAATATTGACCAAGAATAAAAATCAGGGATGCTATAATCTTTTAATTAGAAGTCACGTTATAAGTTAACTTCATCACTTTATTACCTTATGAAAAAGAATTTTGCATTCCTGATTTCCCTAATCATCTTCTTCAATTCTTTTAGTCAAAATATTTCCTTGTGTGATCTGAAACAACAGCTGAATAAGATTGGGAAGGATACGAGTTCTTTAAGAGCAATCTTAGTTGTTCTTTCAGATGAAGTTAATGATGAAAACGCCGCATTAATAGTGCCTACTTTTGATAGGTGGGCAATGCCTTTGCATAATGTAGATTTTATTTTCACGGGTAAAAGAAAAGTTTTTAAGGAAAAGTTTGGGGACATTATTCTTGATAAGAATAATGTTTTTCTTGACTCAAAAAGTATGTTGAAAGTGCAAATGAGTTCAGATCACGTAATGGAGGTCTACTATTTGAAAGAAGATAAAATTGTGAAACAAGCTTCAGCTAGTAATTCCGATTTTTCAAATGAGTTTATAGATATAAGAGCCTGGGATGCAGGGAAGCCTTACTCAAAGAGCATGACTTCAAACAATGAAGAGCTTTTAGCAATTCGTACGAAAGCTCCGTCTTTATTGGGAATATCAACTAAAGGGAAAGAAATTGATTTGCAAAATTTGGAGGGATCGATTGTTATCCTAAATTTTTGGTCTGATCGATGTGCTCCATGTATTGTTGAGATGCCCATTTTTAATAGGCTAAGGAGTGAATATCAAAATCGAAATGTCATTTTTTTATCGATATACAAAGATTCTCTTGAATCTTTAGAAAAATATTTTAGCGATGAAAAGCCATATTTTAAGTCTGATTTTATAACCTTTCCCATCATAGCAAATGCGGAAAGGATATTAGAGGACTATAAAATTGAATCATTTCCTAAAACGTATATTATTGATCAAAGTGGAATTGTTGCTCACACTTCTGGTTTTACAACCTTTTCTGACGAAACTTTTGATTTAAATGGGGTGAAAAGTGATCATCCATATTATTACCTGAGTCTGAAGGGCACTATAGATAAGCTGCTCATTGAATAGCATAAAAAAAACCCGCTCATTTGAGCGGGTTTT
>CAYGTD010000341.1:0-1759 GCA_964352725.1 uncultured Roseivirgaceae bacterium | reverse complement strand
ATTTCGTGTCGTGTAACGACTAGTTCAAGCTCAACTCCACACTTCTGTTTACAAAATCCGTCAAGCTTTTGCCCTGAAGCATGCCTTGAGAAAGCAATGCTAAGTCATAGACTTGCTTCGCGAGCTTTCCTTTGTCTTCATCAGACTCAGCTGCTAAGATTTTCTTCGTCATCGC
Organism: uncultured Roseivirgaceae bacterium; assembly: GCA_964352725.1. Lineage (GTDB taxonomy): Bacteria > Bacteroidota > Bacteroidia > Cytophagales > Cyclobacteriaceae > Ekhidna. Next base: position 1,584 of record CAYGTD010000341.1, on the reverse strand, counting down.
ATGGTTGGCATTCACTGCAACAGACAATGTCATTGGCATATCGCCAAACATCATTGGTCCGCCACCAGTTGCTTGCATGTCTTTCATACGTCTGATAAATTCAGGCAATGTAATCGTCACAGGCAAATCATCTGGAGCCATAGCTTCCACATTCACGCTATTGTTTTTATTATTGATCGCTTTATCAAAGATCTCTTTCAGGGTCTCCTTTTCCTTATCAGAAAGTACAGATTCCTTTTTCTCGTCTTTATCAATCAACTTATCAATGACATCAGCATCTACTCTTTGAAGTTGCAGATTCTCGTTCTTCTGCTCTAGATTAGAGATGAAGTGGCTATCAAGTGGGCCATTCAACTCCACTACATCATAGCTTCGTTTCTTAGCCGTTTCAATATACCCATGCTGCTTTTCTTTATCTGTCGTGTAAAGAAGTACTACATTTTTGTCTTTGTTCGTCTGATTTGGCTCGATGTGTTTCTTGTATTCTTCAATAGTAAAGAACTTGTCATCCAAGTTTTTCAAGAGAACAAAATCTTTGGCTTTTTCCTCGAATTTCTCTTCTGAGATCATTCCGTATTTCACGAACAATCCAATGTCTTCCCATTTCTTCTCGTATCCCTCTCTGTCGTTTTTAAATAGCTCTCCTAGCTTATCAGCTACTTTCTTCGTGATGTAACCATTGATCTTCTTCACGTTAGAATCAGACTGTAGATAACTTCTAGACACATTCAATGGAATATCTGGAGAATCAATCACTCCGTGAAGCAATTGCAAAAATTCAGGAACAATGTCTTTCACCTCGTCCGTGATAAACACCTGACGAGAATATAATTGAATCTTGTTTTTTTGGATGTCAAAATCCTTTTTCAACTTAGGGAAGTAAAGCACTCCAGTCAGGTTGAAAGGATAATCTACGTTTAAGTGAATCCAGAATAATGGATCTTCACTGAATGGATACAATGTTTTGTAGAAAGACAAGTAATCTTCATCGGTCAAATCACTTGGTGATTTGGTCCAGATAGGAGCCGTGTCGTTGATGATATTATCGACTTTTACCGACTTGTATTTTGTCTTTCCTTCTTTATCTACTCCATCTTCTTCGCTCTTCTCTTTTGTTCCAAACTTGATCGGCACTGGAAGGAATTTAGAATACTTATCAAGAATCCCCTGAAGTCTAGATTCGTTCAAGAACTCCTCAGAATCCTCCGCAATGTGAAGAATGATGTCTGTTCCTCTCGTTTTTTTCTTGGCAACAGAAATTTCAAATTCTGTCTCACCAGTACAAGACCATTTGGCTGGTTCAGAACCTTCCACATGTGAAAGAGAAACAATTTCTACTTTCTTAGCTACCATGAAGGCAGAGTAGAAACCTAAGCCAAAATGTCCGATGATTTGCTGTGCATCACCTTTGTCTTTGTATTTTTCAAGAAACTCAGTAGCTCCTGAAAAAGCAATTTGATTGATGTACTTTTTGATGTCATCAGCCGTCAAACCGATTCCTTTATCAGAAATCGTAATCGCTTTTTTCTTCTCATCGAAAGAAACTTCCACAGTCAAATCACCCAATTCTCCAGTGAATTCACC
>CAYGTD010000340.1:3478-3782 GCA_964352725.1 uncultured Roseivirgaceae bacterium | reverse complement strand
GTGATGGGGTTGCCATTAATATTTTCTTTACTTACCCTGATAGATAAACGCTGGTTTGTTAGCCAATTCTTAGCAGAGATAACTTCGCTTTTGGGGAACTTTAAAGCATACCTACCTCTTAACCTGCTTTCATTATCTTCAGATACTCTACTTCTACCTATTTGATAATTATAATAAGCAGAATTAATATCCTGATTTGATAATTTTAGAATATGTTTCTCTTTGAAAATTAAAGGAGATCCATCATCATCAAAGTCTAGATTACCATTTCTATCTATATAAACTTTAGAATTAAGTGAAGTAT
>CAYGTD010000340.1:0-3468 GCA_964352725.1 uncultured Roseivirgaceae bacterium | reverse complement strand
TTTTCTACTAAAATGGCAATTTCCTTTTCAAATGATGAATTATTTAGTCCAGTAAAAAGTATAAAACCGTAAGCAGTATTCTCTTTATTAATAGACTGAGGAAGATTTGTAATTTTTAGACTTTGATCTTTATTATGAACGTAATTAGTAGATAACTTGAACAAAGGAATAAAGCTAACGAGATCTGATCCTTTTCCAAATTGATTGATGTAATCTTTATCTATCTTAAAACTTATTTCTTGAGCAAGAACATTACTTGATAAGATTAATAATAAAAGTAACTTGATTGCTTTCATAAATTTGATGTTTACTTTTAATTACACATAACAACATAATAACAGGAGTATTCCTGTTATTAACCTTTCAAATATACCGTTTCTAGCATAAAATGTGCCGTGTATGACCAGAATCGGTTGTCAGATTTCCTTATTCATCTCTAATTAACTGTATTTATAAACGGATATATCCGGATATAATCGTTTAAAAGATACTTAGTGCCTTGATTCTTAGTTTTAATTCATCATAAATTTTTATTGAACTCTTCAAAGTCGCGTCTATTCTACAACCCATCCCACAAATTCTACAGTTCAGTCATTCCTTTTATTAGTTGCTCTATGGTCTATTCACTTTTGGAGTGTATTCAAAAACACTCAGACGATGAAAGCAACTTTTACAATCCTCTTCTTATTTAACCTTTTGACAGGCGTTGCTCAAACTACCTTTTCTGGAAAGGTGACTGATCAGTCAGGAGAACCTCTTCTAGGAGTCAATGTCTACCTGAAAGGCACCTACGATGGAGCTACTACAGACATCAATGGAGCGTTCAGCTTTTCCAGTGATGAAACAGGCAGTTTGGTTCTGATTGCTTCTTATATCGGGTTTCATGAAATGGAAATCCAAGTAGATAGCAAAAACGAGTTCACTATTGAGCTGAAGGAAGCCATCAATCAGCTGAATGCGGTAGTGATCACTGCTGGATCATTTGATGCGTCAGATGACAGTAAGCGTGTGGTGCTTAAATCCTTAGATATTGTGACCACTGCTGGAGCTACAGCAGATATTCCAGGTGCTCTTAACACTTTACCTGGTACGCAGACAGTAGGTGAGACTGGAAGACTGTTTGTGAGAGGGGGAGAAGGTCGTGAAACCAAGACCTATATCGATGGCATGATTGTGCACAATGAGTACAGTCCATCAGCACCGAACACACCAGGAAGAAGTCGATTTTCTCCATTTATGTTCAAAGGAATGAGCTTTTCTACCGGAGGCTACTCTGCGGAATATGGTCAGGCTCTTTCTTCTGCGCTCATCTTGCAGTCCAAAGACCTTGCGGCGCAAGAGCGCACGGATATCTCATTGATGACTGTTGGTGTTGATCTTGCTCACACATCTGTTTGGGAAAAAAGCTCTTTCACTGGAAAAATACAATACACGAATCTTACACCGTACTTCAAATTAGTAGATCAAAACATATCTTGGAATAAAGCACCTACTGATTACAATGGAAACTTTGCTTATCGATTGAAGACAAGCAATACTGGCTTACTAAAATTCTATACCAATTTGAGTAGCTCGTCCATGGATTTGTTTGAGCCTTCTATCGCCAATCCAGAAACACTTTTACCAGTGAAAGTGGAAAACGATTACTTCTATTTCAATACCTCTTATCGTGAGTTAATATCTGAAAAATGGGGAGTTAAAACAGGCATCTCTTTAACTGAAAGCAAGGATTTTGCATCTCTTTCTGAAGATAGCAGAAAAGAAAAAGTAAGTGGAAAACATGGAAAGTTAGTCTTTGACTATACGCATTCTGATCGCATCAACTTGAAATTTGGAGGTGAGGTATTGAATAGAACTGCTAAGCAAGATTTGCAATCCGAAAGTGAAGAATTTACTCAGGATTTTCATGAAACGATCTCTGCAGGCTTTGCAGAAGTGGAAGCGTTTGCATCTTCTTCATTGGCTTTTAAGTTGGGTGTGAGAACGGAGCAGAATTCACTAACTCAAAATATAAACACAACTCCTCGTCTCTCAGCAGCTTATAAAACAGGTGAAAAAAGTCAGGTTTCTGTAGCATATGGAAAGTTTTATCAAGCACCACAAAACCAATTGATCTACAGCTCTAATGGCATTCGACCTGAATTGGCAGATCACTATATAGCTAACTATCAATGGTCTGGTGATCATCGATCTTTTCGAGCAGAGGTTTATTATAAAGATTATGATCAGCTGATTAAGTATACCAATTCGTTTGATCCTACTTCATTCAATGCCAATGGGAATGGTTTTGCAAAAGGACTGGATTTATTTTGGAGAGACCAAAAGACATTTGAAAATGTGGATTATTGGGTGAGCTATTCCTACCTAGATACAGAGCGTGATTTTAAGGATTATCCTGGAAGTTTTGCACCACCTTTTGCATCTAATCACAATGTGTCTGTGGTGGTGAAGAAGTTTGTAGATCCTTTGAAAAGCCAATTGGGATTTACTTATTCATTTGCTAGTCCCCGACACTACAACGACCTTAATGAAGATGAATTTATGAATGGAAAGACGCCTTCTTTTCATGATTTGAGCTTCAATATCAGCTACTTGTATAGTTCTCAAGTGATTGTACATGCTATGGTCAACAATGTATTTGGAATCAATAATATCTTCGGATATGAATATGCTAACACACCCAATAATGATGGATTTTATGCAAATAGAGCCATTACGCCACCAGCAAAACGATTCATTTTCCTAGGCATTTTTATTACGCTTTCCAAAGACAAAAGCATTAATCAGTTACCGAATTTATAAATATTTCGACAAGCTCAATATGACATCTCTTGGACAAGGTTCATTTCGACAGACTCAGTGTGACAACAACCAATTCTAAATGTCAGGTTGAGTTTATCGAAACCACTCTTCGATAAACTCAGAGTGACAGAAAATTTTAAATAATTATTAAATCAAACAATTATCAATTATGAAAAAGTCAATATTACTATTATCAGCAATCTTTTGTGTTTCACTTGCATTCGCAAATGGTCAATTTGAAAAGGCCATGGGAAAGAATATCCCAGCTATATTTCAGGCTGAAGACGCTGCATCACTTCAAAGTGCTATCAATCAATTGAATAGAATAGGAGAAGCAGAGAAAAATAGATGGGAACCTCACTATTACGTTGCTTTTGGATATCTACGAATGATGACCATGAGTGAGGGTGCATCAACGCAAGATGCTTATTTGGATCAAGCGCTCGCCGCTATTGAAAAGGCTGATGGTATTGAGTCCAACAACTCTGAGTTGGTTGCCTTGAGAGGGTACATTCACATGATGCGCGTGACAGTAGATCCTGCTACTAGAGGCATGCAGTACAGTGGGATGGCTTTCAATGATTTCAACAAGGCAGTAAAATTGAATCCAGAAAACCCAAGGGCTCATTATTTATTAGGAAGAATGCAATATGGTACAGCTCAGTT
>CAYGTD010000339.1:0-3783 GCA_964352725.1 uncultured Roseivirgaceae bacterium | reverse complement strand
ACAGCCGTAGTACAGCTCGGCAGCACTACTTGTAAGCTAATGTCTTTGTCCCCTGATGTAGTGAAGGTGTAAACGGGCGCATCTTCTGTACTCGTTTCCTCTCCATTGATGTCCCAGATCAAACTCGCCTCTGAGGGTAAACCACTCAGTGATGGATAGCTGAAGGTAAGCTCATTATTGGTACATAAACTCACCCCTGTCACTGATAAATCAGTGGGAGTAGAGGGCGCTGCATACAGCGTGATGCTTAACTCTGTCGTATTGCTACAGCCTTCTGCATTTTCACCCGTCAGCTTTACCATGTAATCGCCTACTCCCGAGTACGTCGTGTAATCAACCGATACTGTGCCAAAATCAGCATCACCACTGTTCTGTACTAAATCAATCACATCGTCTCCATCAAAATCCCAACGATAAATCGTCACCGCATCGGATGGTGCCGATGTATCAGTCACTATAAATGACTTCTCATTGGAAATACAAACGTTTGATCCCGTAGAAATACTGAATGTAGGTGCCTGATTGGTGCTTATCTCTATAGAACTGGTAACAATAGTAACATCCCCATCCCCATCGATGGCCTTCAGTAAGATCTCCTTCGTTCCCGAACTACTGTAACTCACGCCTACAGGCTCAAAGTCTTCACTAAATCCTACAGACTCTCCACAGTCTGATTCGAAGGATAACTGATGCAACGTACTCCCTCTAACGCCTTGCAAGTAACTACTCCCTTGAAATCTTATCGCACTATAAGATACTACATTGGATAGAACCGATGAAAAGGTGAGCTCTGTCGGTGTTTGAACGCTCTCCAAATCACCAAAATCAAAAACCCGCACTGGGTGACCATCTCCGCCTATAAAACCATAATAACTCCCCGACTCTTCTAGCAAACGTATCTGATAGCCATCTAGCAAATCTCCTATGGTATACACTGATTCCTGAGTAGGAGTATTTTGCAAACTGCTTCCGAAGTTCAATCGAATGACGTTTTCGCTATTAAAACTCAAGGCATGTACTATGAAGTCACTCCCTATTTTCTGAACGTCAATGCCTGTCGGAAAACTTAAGTCACTAACGAGAATCACTTCCTTATCCGTGCCCAGATCTATGGCATTGTCAAATGAATCACCATAGCTGATCACATTCAATCTATTGGTATTGTATACCGATAGCATTAAATACAAGTTCCCAGAGTCATCAATCAAATCAACATCTCGCATTCGAACACTCGTATTACCAAAATCGCCTAAATCACTCCCGGTAACCGTCCCGCCCAAGCCTCCAGAAAAATCCAATCGGGTAATCGTTGCTCCATTGTTCCCACCTCCTACTACGCCATACCAACTACCATCAAAGTGAATAATATCAAGCCCTTCTGGTGCGGACAACAAACCAAACCCTCCTAAGTCTTCTGTGTTGGTGGGAGTATTTAACGGACTGTCGCCATGGGTCAATCGGATAATGCTATTCGATCCTCTGCTCGCTATAAAGGAATACCAAACACCTCCATCTTCTCTGGTCACATAACCATAGCCACTCGATAAACCAGCAACCGATGTAGTGGACTGATCTGGATCTGATATCGCAAAGTCCCCTAAACAAAAATCCCACTCATAGCTGACCGCATTTACACTCGTATTCGTCAAACTTATGGAGGTCTCCAAACAGCCATCGCCTGCATCGGCGGTGAAACTAGCCGTGGGAAATTCAGCCTCATTGACCGTAATTGTTTTGGTGATGTTATCTGTACAGCCTTGGGAGGTCGTCACCGATAAGGTCACATCATAATCACCTATAGCACTGAATGTAAAACTCGTGTTTTGATCTGTGGAACTACCCAACCCCGCAAAATCCCAACTCCAGGAAAGTACCGCATTATCGGATAACGTAGCATCTATGCCGGTAAAATCAGTCGCAACATTCGCTTCTGCTGTGCCTGTAGTAAAGTCAACCAGTGACTGATCAGTCACTTCAATGGTTTGAGTAGATGCCGTAGTGCACCCTGCTGCATTCTCTACTGTCAATGACACACTGTATGTGCCCGCTGTTGCATAGGTGTGAGTAGGATGAAAAGAAGTCGCATTGGTCTCTACTGGTGAACCGTCTCCAAAATCCCAGGTATAACTCGTGCCAGCGCCACTCTCATCGGTAAACTGAATAGCTTCTCCAAAACAATTGTTCGTATAACTAAAGCCAACTTCTGGACCTTCACCGATCGAGATCGTCTTCGTGTAAACAGCCGTAGTACAGCTCGGCAGCACTACTTGTAAGCTAATGTCTTTGTCCCCTGCCGTAGTAAAGGTGTAAACGGGCGCATCTTCTGTACTTGTTTCCTCTCCATTAATACCCCAAATCAAACTAGCCTCTGTAGGAAGACTCGCTAATGGGGAATAGCTAAACGTAATCTCATTATTGCTACATAAACTTACAGCCGTGGCTGTTAAATCCGTAGGAGTCGATGGTTCGGCATAAAGCGTTACTGCAAGGGTGGTCGTATTGCTACAGCCACCTGCATTTTCACCCGTCAGCTTTACCGTGTAATCTCCTGCTCCGCCATAAGTGGTATAGTCTACACTCGCTTTACCAAAGCCAGCATCACCACTGTTCTGTGTTAAATCAACTACTTCGTCTCCATCAAAATCCCAAGAATAAGTCGTCACTGCATCTTCTGGTAAGGATGTGTCAGTGGCAGTGAAAGTTTTGTTATTGGTGATGCAAACATTCTCTCCCGTTGATAAACTGAAAGTCGGAGCTTGATTGTCATTAATAACCACAGAGTTCGTTGATACCGTCACATCGCCATCGCCATCGATGGCCTTCAGTAAGATCTCCTTTGACCCTGAGCTACTGTAACTCACGCCCTCGGGCTCAAAAGCAGTACTGAAACCTATCGACTCATTGCACTCCGCCTCAAAGGATAAGGTGTGAAGCGTACTCCCAGATACACCCTGAAAATAACTACTCCCTTCATAGCGGATAGCCTCATACCCTATCACATTGGGCAAGGTAGAGGAATAGGTGAGCTCTGTCGGTGTTTGAACGCTCTCCAAATCACCAAAATCAAAGACGCGAACAGGTTGGCTTGTGCTTCCCACAACTCCGTAGTAGTTGCCTGACTCTCCTATTAAATCCAGACGGTATCCATTGGATAAGTCAGAGATACTATATACTGCTTCTTGTGTTGGGGCATTTAAGAGACTTGATCCATAATTTAATCTGATTAGATTTTCATTATTGACACTCAAAGCATGAACAATAAAGTCGCTCCCTACCTTCTCAACATCAAAACCCGTAATGAAACTTAAGTCTGCATGTGTAGAACTATACACATCAACTCCCTCGTCGATCGCATTATCAAACGAATTACCATAGTCTACTACAGTGATAGCGTTGGAATTATAAATGGAAAAAATAAGACGAAGACTTCCCGATTCTTCAAGCAAGGCAACATCCCTGAAGCGAACACTCGTATTACCAAAATCTCCCAAGTCAGTTCCTGTCACAGTGCCTCCTAAGCCTCCTGAAAAATCCAGCCGTGTAAGCTTTGCTCCATTGTTACCACCACCTACTACCCCATACCAATTCCCTCCAAATTCAATAACATCTATACCCTCAGGTGAAGAAAGTAAGCCAAAACCTCCTAAGTCTTCTGTATTCGTTGGCGCATTTAACGGACTATCACCATGGTTCAAACGGATAATGCTATTAGTGCCTCTGCTCACAATAAAGGAATACCACACACCCCCGTCTTCTCTGGTCACATAACCATAGCCACTCGAT